>JBOHBE010000178.1:0-17455 GCA_050698235.1 Gaiellales bacterium | reverse complement strand
GGCGAACGACGAGTGGGAGACGTGCTGGCACGTGTCGCCGAGCGTCAATCGCGAGTCGATCGAGCGGTATGGGCTCGACTGGCGGCGGATGGGTGCAGCGGGCGGGACCTCCGATGGGGCCGGAGCTCGAGGGCGTGTTCCTGTGCGAGTCGCTCGACTCAGTCGAGTTCTTTGTCGGTTTCGGGGGTCATCCGGCGGTCGACGTGTGGGAGGTCGACGTACGGGGCCTGCCGGTCGAGTACCCCGAGGACAGCTGGCCGTTCGTCCGCGCCTCGATCGGGCGAGAGCGCCTGCGGCTGGTGCGTACGGACGTTCCGCCGCCGTAGTGGCTACCCGAAGTCGATCATGGCGGCGTCCGCGATCGGTTCGTAGCCGACCGCCTGGTAGATCGAGTTCGACGTCGGGTTCGCGAGGTCGGTGAAGAGCACGGAGCGGCGCACGCCGCGCCGCAGGAGCTCCGTGGTCCAGGCGGCGACGAGCGACGTGGCGTAGCCGTGGCGGCGGTGCTCGGGCGGCGTGTAGACCGGTCCCACGCGGGCGATACCCGGCGACGACACCGTCGCTCCCGCAAGGGTGACCGGCGCACCGCCGGATTCCCAGACCACGATCCCGGGATCGGCCCCCACCCGGCTGTCGACGGAGCGCGCGATCTCGGCCGGCCCCTCGCGGAGACCCGTCTCGCGGGCGAAGGCGTGTGACCACTCGGTGAGCAGCGCCCGATCGCTCTCTCCCGCCACGCGCATCGCGCCGTCGGCCGGGGGCACGGGGGTGACGGCACTCGTGGCGTACATCCGCATCGACATGACCGGCCTGGCGTCCGCGCCGGTTGCTTCGACCCACCGCGTCGCGAACTCGCGAGCCTCGGGCAGGAAGCCGGTCACGCCCGGGACCGCGACGCCGTCGCCGCGGACCGTGGCGACCAGCTCGACGAGCGCGTCCCCATCGTCGCCGGCCACGAGCACGTTGAAGGGCGGCGTCATCATCGCGCACGCCACGGCGCGGTCGCCGTCCTCGACCACCCACAGGTGGTGCTCGGCGAAGCGTCCGCCCCGCTCGATCTGCGCCAGCACCGCGAGCTGGACCGTGTGCCGCAGCTCGTCGGCCATGAGGAGCGGCCCCGCTCGATCGCGGAACTCCGCCGGGTCAGTCAGGCCCACGCCGCGCACGCGGCCCGCCGAGCTACTTCTTGAGCGCCGGCTTGCCCGGCGTCGAGACCTTGAGCTGCCCGGCCGCGATCTCCTCGAGCGCCATCGTCAGGAAGTTCTTCGAGCGCGACTCGACGAGTGGCGGCGCGAAGCTCTCGAAGCTGCCCTCGCCGAGCTGGCCGTGGTAGTCGTTGATCTGGCGGGTACGCCGCGCCGCGGCGATCACCAGTGCGTACTTGCTTGGAACCTTCACGAGCAGGTCGTCGATCTTCGGGTAAATCATGCGTGCTCCTCGTCGTCATGTGCCGAGCCCACAAGGGCCGCCAGCTCGGCGGCCGCACGCTCGGCGTCATCGTTCACGATCACATGGTCGAACTCGGGTTGAGCCTCCATCTCGCGGCGGGCGATCCCCAGCCGGTGCTCGATCTCTGCGTCTGAATCTGTGCCACGTCCTCGGAGGCGAGCCTCCAGGTCGGACACCGCCGGCGGGGCGATGAACACCAGCACCGCCTCCGGCATCTGCCGCTTGATAGCGCGCGCTCCGACCACCTCGATCTCGAGCACCACGTCGCGTCCGACCTGCAATCGCCGCTCGACCTCGCTGCGAAGCGTGCCGTAGCGATTGCCTGCATAGGATACATGCTCGAGGAATTCGCCCTCCTCGGCGCGCCGCTCGAACTCGGCTCCCGCGAGGAAGTGGTACTCGCGCCCGTCCACCTCGTCGGGCCGGCGAGCCCGGGTCGTCGCCGACGTCGCGAGCTCGAGCGCCGGCATCCGCCGGAGCGTCTCGGCGATCACGGTGCCCTTGCCGACCCCGCTCGGACCCGAGACGACGAAGAGCCGGCCCGTCATGGCCGGCGCTCCGCAGCGTGGTTCAGGAGCGGAAGAGGTCGAGCAGCTCGCCGCGCTGGCGGTCCGACAGGCCGCCCACGGTCTTCGACTGGCTGATGCGGCACTGGGTCAGAAGCCTGGTCGACTTGACCCGGCCGAGCCGCGGGACCGCCATGAGGACGTCGTAGACCTTGGCGGTCAGCACCTCTTCGGGAGGCTCGGCGATGACGTCGTGGATCCGCAACCGCCCGGCCTTCAGATCGCGCTTCAGCTGCGCCCGCCTCACCCTGATCTGGTTCGCCCGGTTGAGCGCCTCCATCCGCTGATCGAGCGAGCGGGACGGGGTGTGGGACAGGGTGGCCGGACTCATCGTAGGGGGCGATTATACCCATGCCCCGACGGTGTGCAACCGGAAAAGAACGGCCTGAATAGGCGGAATTCCGCCCCATGACACTCAAGCTCGACTTGAGGTTGAGGTGGGTGGATGAGCGACGGCAACCAGGTCGCCCGGTCCGCTCACCCCTCGCCGCTCGAGGTCCACGAGGAGCTCCGCGGACGCTCGGCCGACGACGCCCGGGTCCCGGAAGAGGGCGGTCCCGATCCCCACCAGCGTGGCCCCGGCGGCCAGGAATTCGCTGACATCTTGCGCCTCGGCGACGCCCCCCATCCCGATGATCGGAAGGCCGGTCGCGGCATGCGCGTGGTAGACGGCGTGGAGCGCCACTGGCTTCACGGCCGGGCCGGACAACCCACCCCCGCCGCCGCCCAGAAGCGGCCGCAGCGTGGCGCGGTCGATCGCGATCCCGCGCACGGTGTTGATGAGGACCAGCCCGTGCGCTCCACCCTCGGCGGCGGCGGTCGCGATGGCCTCGATCTCGGTCACGCTCGGCGAGAGCTTGGCCAGGACCGGGACGTCGGTCTCGTCGCGGCAGCGCTCGACGAGCGCGCGGGTCTCGCCGGAGTCGGTGCCGATCGAGATGCATCCCGACTCGACGTTCGGGCACGACACGTTGAGCTCGATCGCGACGACCGCCGGGTGCGCGCCGATCCGCGCGACCGCCGTCGCGTACTCCCCTGGCGACCATCCCCCCACGCTCGCGATGATCGGGACGCCGATGTCGGCGAGCCGGGGTAGGTCGTGCTCGAGGAAGCGTTCGAGGCCGGGGTTCGCGAGACCGATCGAGTTCACCATCCCCGAGGGCGTCTCGGCGATCCGCGGCGGCGGGTTCCCCTCCCTCGGGTTCAGCGTCACCGTCTTGGTGACGAACGCCGAGAATCCGAGCGTCCCCGAGACGAGGGCGTCGAGCGTGCCCGATCCGTTGACGAAAGGCGTCGGCAGCCGCACGCCGCAAAAGGTCGTCTCAAGCGACGGCACGGCTCGCCTCAACGACGGGACCCTCGATGCACAGCCGCTTCCAGCGACCGTCGATCTTGACGGCGCAGCCGTAGCAGGCTCCGAAGCCGCACGCCATCGCGGCCTCCATGGCGAGCTGGCACGCCACGCCATGCTCGGCCGCGAGCGCCGCGACGGCGCCGAGCATGCCGTCGGGGCCGCATGCGTAGACGGTGCCCCCGAAGCCTGGGAGGAGCCGCGCAAGTGGCTCGGTCACGAGCTCCGGCTCGACGACGACCGTGGCCTCCGGATCGACCAAGGCGGCGCAGACCGCGTGCGCCTCGGTGCGGAACCCGAGCAGCGACCGGGCGTCGGGAAGCAGCCGCACGAGCCACGGGAGGATGGCCGCGCCGATCCCCCCGCCGACCAGGATCGCCGGCCCCGGATCGAGCTGGAACCCGTGCCCGAGCGGCCCGAGCACCTCGACCGCCCCCGCTGCGGCCAGGGCACGCGTGCCCGGCCCAAGGACGTCGAGCAGGAACGCCACCTCCTCGTCGTCGGCCCATGCCGCTGAGATCGGCCTCGGGAGGTACGCGTCGCGCGGGGCGGGACCGGCCTGGAGCATGAAGAACTGTCCCGGCACGCCCGCCTCGGCGCCGTCCCGCCACAGGCGAAGAAGCGTGTATGCGCCGACGACCTCGATGCTCCGAACCGCGAGGCTACGCGACTGCGGGAGCATCCGTGACGGCCTCCAGGCCGTGCAGGTCCTGGAGCGCGACCGGCTCGGTGTCGCGCGCCTGCGCGATCGACTGGACGGCCGCCGAGGCACCGGCGATCGTGGTGATGCACGGGATGCCGTGCGCGATCGCCGCCGCGCGGATCTCGTAGCCGTCCGTCCGCGCTCCGCGGCCGGCGGGCGTGTTGATCACGAGCTGGACGCCGGATGCCCGGATGAGGTCGACGACGTTCGGCGAGCCCTCGGTGACCTTGTGCACCGTCGCGACGGGGATCCCGATACGCGAGATCGCACGAGCCGTGCCGGCGGTCGCCACGAGCTCGAACCCGATCGACTGGAGGAGCGCGGCGAGCATCGGGACGGCGGGCTTGTCGCGGTCGCAGACCGAGAGGAAGACGGTGCCGGAGGCCGGGAGCGGGCGACCGGCCGCGCGCTCGGCCTTGCCGAAGGCGGTCGGCAGGTCGGGCCCGATGCCCATCACCTCGCCGGTCGAGCGCATCTCGGGGCCTAAGGTCGGGTCGGCGCCGGCAAAGCGCTGGAACGGCAGCACCGCCGCCTTGACCGAGACGTGGCCGACGGTCGTCTCGGGCAGGTTGACGGCGAGCCCCAGCGCGGCCCGGCATGCGGCGTCGACCAGGTCGCGCCCGGTCGCCTTGGAGACGAACGGCACCGTCCGCGACGCCCGCGGGTTGGCCTCGAGGACGTAGATCTCGCCGCCCTGCACGGCGAACTGGACGTTGATCAGCCCGCGGACGCCAAGCGCCTCCGCGAGGGCGGCCGTCTGGCGGCAGATGTCCGCCTCGACCTGCTCGCCGAGCGACATGGTGGGGATGACGCAGGTCGAGTCGCCAGAGTGCACGCCCGCCTCCTCGACGTGCTGCATCACGGCCCCGATCACCGTGCGCGTCCCGTCGCAGATCGCGTCGACGTCGACCTCGATCGCGTCCTCGACGAACCGGTCGATCAGCGAGCCGGCCTGGACCGGCCGCGACAGGAGCGAGGCCTCGTCGTAGCAGATGCGCATCTCGCGCCCTCCGAGGACATAGCTCGGGCGAACGAGCACCGGGTAGCCGATCCGGCCCGCGATCTCGGCGGCCTCGGCGGCATCCGCGGCCGTCCCCCACTCCGGGGCTCGCAGCCCCAGCTCGTGCAGGATCGTGCCGAAACGGTCGCGGTCCTCGGCGACGTCGATGGCGGCGAACGGCGTCCCCAGGATCGGCACGCCCGCCTCCTCGAGACGGCGCGCAAGCCGAAGCGGCGTCTGGCCGCCGAACATCACAACGACCCCCACCGGCCGCTCGCGCCCGACCACCTCGAGCACGTCCTCAACCGTGAGGGGCTCGAAGAAGAGCCGGTCGGAGGTCTCGGCGTCGGTCGACACCGTCTCCGGGTTGCAGTTGATCATCACCGCCTCGTAGCCGAGCTCGCGGAACGTGCGCACGGCCTGGACGCAGCAGTAGTCGAACTCGATGCCCTGGCCGATCCGGTTGGGGCCGGCGCCGAGGATGATCACCGTCTGCCGCTGTGGCTCCGGGAGCTCGTCCTCGAGCTCGTAGGTCGAGTAGAAGTAGGGCGCCTGGGCCTCGACCTCCGCCGCGCACGAGTCGACCGCCTTGTAGACCGGCCGGACACCCGCCTCCCACCGCAGCCGGCGCACCGTGCCCTCGTCGGACTCCGCGAGCGCCGCGATGCGAGCGTCGGCAAGGCCGAGCGCCTTCAGCCGCCGCCAGTCGGTCTCGACCAGGCCGTCGACGGGCGTCCGCCGGAGCATGCGCTCGGCGTGGGCGACAAGCTCCCACTCGTCGACGAACCAGGGGTGCACCCCCGACTCGGCGGCGAGGGCGGACGGGTCCTCGCCCGCCGTCAGGCGTCCCTGGATCGCGTCGAAGCGGTCCCACTCGGCCTCGGCGACCGATCCGGACGTCCTTGGGTCGTGGTCGAGCTCGCGCGAGCGCATCGCCTTGCCCCACGCCTCGGCGAACGTCCTCCCGATGCCCATCACCTCGCCGACCGACTTCATCTGGGTCGTCAGCCCCGTGTCGGCGCCGGGGAACTTCTCGAACGCGAACCGGGGCAGCTTGACGACGACGTAGTCGAGCGTCGGCTCGAACGCCGCGGGCGTCGTGCGCGTGATGTCGTTCGGGATCTCGTCGAGCGTGTAGCCGAGCGCGAGCCGGGTCGCGACCTTGGCGATCGGGTAGCCGGTGGCCTTGGACGCCAGCGCGGACGACCGCGAGACGCGCGGGTTCATCTCGATGACGACGAGCTCGCCCGTGTCGCGGTTGAGCGCGAACTGCACGTTCGACCCGCCGGTCTCGACGCCGACGGCGCGGATGACGTCGGCCGACGCGTCGCGCAGCGTCTGGTACTCGCGGTCGGTGAGCGTCTGCGCGGGGGCGACGGTGGCCGAGTCGCCCGTGTGCACCCCCATCGGGTCGACGTTCTCGATCGAGCAGACGATCACGACGTTGTCGACCCGATCGCGGATCACCTCGAGCTCGAACTCCCCCCATCCGGCGACCGACTCCTCGAGGAGGATCTGCGAGATCGGGCTCTCGCGCAGGCCGCGCTCGACCGCCGCCTCGAACTCCTCGGGCGTGTCGGCGAACCCGCCGCCGTGCCCGCCCAGCGTGAACGCCGGCCGGATGACGATGGGCAGGTGCAGGGCGCCCATGGCGAGCGCGGCGCGCGCATCCTGCATCGACGTCGCGATGACGCTCGTGGGCACGCGCAGGCCGACGGAGGCCATCGTTGCGGCAAAGAGCTCGCGGTCCTCGGCCCGGCGGATCGCGTCGTAGGACGCGCCGATCAGCTCGACGCCGAGCTCGTCGAGGATCCCGTGCTCGTGAAGCTGCGACGCCAGGTTGAGCGCCGTCTGGCCGCCCAGTGTCGGCAGCAGGGCGTCGGGCCGCTCGCGCCGGAGCACCGCCTCGACACCCGCCACGTCGAGCGGCTCGAGGTACGTGCGGTCGGCCCACCCGCTGTCGGTCATGATCGTGGCGGGGTTCGAGTTGATCAGCACGGTGCGGATGCCCTCGGACCGGAGCACGCGCAGCGCCTGGCTGCCGGAGTAGTCGAACTCGCAGGCCTGGCCGATGACGATCGGCCCCGACCCGATCACCGCCACCGAGCGGATGTCCGCACGCCTAGGCAACTGCGGCTCGATTCGGCGTGGCGACCCGGTCGACGAACGCGGACAGCGCGTCGCGGGCGTCGTGCGGCCCGGGGCTGGCCTCGGGATGGAACTGGAGCGAGGACACGTCGCGGTCGCGCAGCGCGAGCCCCTCGACGGTGCCGTCGTAGAGCGAGGTGTGCGTGACGATCCCCGGCCCGAGGACGGTCTCGAACTCGCGGCCGCTCTCGGGCCCGCGCACCGCGAAGCCGTGGTTCTGGGCGGTCACGAGCACACGCCCGCGGTCGATGTCGAGCACCGGGTGGTTGGCGCCGCGGTGGCCGAACCGCAGCTTGAACGTCTCGAGCCCGAGCGCGCGGCCGAGCAGCTGGTGTCCCAGGCAGATCCCGAACACCGGCCGCGCCTCGAGCATTGCGCGGACCTCGGCGACGCACGCGGGAAGCGCGGCGGGGTCGCCCGGCCCGTTGGCGAGCAGGATGCCGTCGGGCGAGGCCGCGAGCACATCCGTTGCCCGGGCGTCCCAGGGCATGACCGTGAGCCTTGCGCCCGCCTCGCGCAGGAGGCGGACGATCGAGCCCTTCACCCCATAGTCGAGGACGACGATGTATGCCCGCTCGGGCCCCTCCGCGGGGAGCGTCTGCGCGTTGGCGAGCGAGACGCCGGCCGCAAGCGCCTGGCCCGCCATCTCGGGCGCCGCGCGCACGGCGTCGAGGACCTCGTCGACAGTGGCTGTCCCGGTCGAGACCGCTGCGCGCACCGCGCCCCCGTCGCGCAGCCGGCGCGTGATCGCGCGCGTGTCGATCCCCTGGAGGCCGACCACGCCGCGTTCGGCGAGCCAGTCGGCGAACCCCGTTCGGTCGCCCGGTGCGGCGTTTCGGCCCTCGCGGACGATGACGGCGCGGGCGTGCGGGCCGTCCGACTCCGACGCGGCAGGCTCGACGCCGTAGTTCCCGATCATCGGCTGCGTGAAGGTGATGAGCTGGCCCGCGAAGCTGGGATCGGTGACCACCTCCTGGTATCCGGTCATCGAGGTCGTGAACACGAGCTCGCCCACGGCGATCCCATGGGCGGCATACGGCCGCCCGCGGTAGACCGTGCCGTCCTCGAGCACCAGGATGGCGGGCACTAGGCCACTGCCTCGATCAGGCGGTGGGCGACCGATCCGGCTGCGATCGTGGCGTGGCAGCGGGCCCGGAGCGTCTGCCCGGCAAAGGCGCAGTTCGTCGAGCGCGACGCGTACGGCGGCTGGACGAGCCAGCTCGCGCCGAGGTCCCAGAGGCTGAGGTTGGCAGCCATCCCCACCCGCAGCTCCGGTCGTGGCAGGCCGAACGCCGCGGAAGGGCCGGCGGACATCCGGTCGACGACCGTCGCGAGAGGGACGAGACCGGGCTCGACGAGGTGCGTGTAGACGGCCGAGAACGCCGTCTCGAGGCCGATGACGCCGTTGGGCGCCTGCTCGAACGGCTGCTCCTTCTCGTGGCCGCGGTGTGGGGCGTGGTCGGTGGCGATGCAGTCGATCGTCCCGTCGGCAAGCGCCTCGATCAGCGCCGCGCGGTCGGTGGCCGATCGGAGCGGCGGGCTCATCTTGGCCCGGGAGGCGTCGAGGCTGCGAACGTGCTCGTCGGTGAGGCAGAGATGGTGCGGCGAGACCTCGGCGGTGACGTCCACGCCGAGCTCGCGCGCGCGCCGGATCTCGGCCACCGACTCGGCCGCCGAGACGTGGCAGATGTGGAGCGGCGCGCCCTCGTAGCGGGCGATCGCCAGGTCGCGGCCGACCATGACGCTCTCGGCGATCGACGGGTAGCCCTCGAGCCCGAGCTCGGCCGACACCGCGCCCTCGTGCATCTGCGCGCCGCCCGAGAGCGAGAGATCCTCCTCGTGCAGCGCGAGCCGCAGCCCAGTGACCGAGGCGTACTGGAAGGCCCGGCGCAGGATCGCCGCCCGCTCGACAGGGCGGCCGTCGTCCGAGAACCCGGCGGCGCCGGCCTCAGCCAGCGAGCACATCTCTGCGATGCGCTCGCCCTCCTGGCCGGCGGTGATCGCGGCCATGAACCCGGTCGGCACGCACGCGTCTCGCCTGGCCTGCTCGACCAGGCCCGCGAGGACGACCGGAGTGTCGACGATGGGGCTCGTGTTCGGCATCGCGAGGATCGCCGTGAACCCGCCGGCCGCCGCGGCGCGGGTGCCCGACGCGACGTCCTCCTCGTCCTCGTCGCCGGGCGTTCGCAGGTGGACGTGCGGGTCGACGAGGCCGGGCAGGAGCACGAGGCCGTCGCCCTCGATCGTCTCGAGCTCGGTGCGGTCGAGGCTCGGACCGATCTCGGCGATCACCCCCTCGTGGATGCGGACGTCGAGCGCGTCGCCGTCGAGGCCCGACGCCGGATCGACGACGCGGGCGCCGGCGATCAAGAGGTCGGCCGGGGCTCCCTGTGCGAAGAACACGCGCTCCATCAGGCCACCTCCTGCCCGGCTGCCGAGACCACATCGGGCGCGACGATTCGAAGCGCCGCTTCGGCGTCGGCCTTGCCCGGCCCGGCGAGCAGGTCGTACAGGACGGCCATGCGGACGACAAGGCCCGCTCTGACCTGGTCGACGATCCGCGACGCGGCCGAGTCGGCCACCTCGGGTGCGATCTCGACGCCGCGGTTGATCGGCCCGGGGTGCATCACGAGCTGGCTCGGGCGGAGCCGTGCCGGCGTCACCCCCCACACTGCCGCGTACTCGGTCAGGCTGGGCACGTACGAGGCGCCGGGCGCCATCCGCTCGCGTTGCATGCGAAGGACGTAGACCACGTCGGCGCTCTCGAGCGCGTTCATCGAGTGCGACACGTCGACTCCGAGCGCCGCGGCGTTGCGCGGGATCAGCGTCGGCGGCCCGACGAGCGTGACGTTCGCGCCCATCGTGCGCAGGCCGAGGATGTTGGACCGGGCGACGCGAGAGTGCAGCACGTCGCCGACGATGGCCACGTGGAGGCCCTCGAGCGTCCCGAGCGCAGCTCGCATCGTGTAGAGGTCGAGCAGGCACTGCGTCGGGTGCTGGTGCGTCCCGTCGCCGGCATTCACGACGTGCGCGTCCGTCCAGGCCGTGATCATTCCGGAGGCTCCGACGGCCGGGTGGCGGATCACGATGACATCGGGGTCGTACGCCGAGAGCGTCTGGACCGTGTCGCGCAGCGACTCGCCCTTGTCGACGCTCGATCCGGCCGCCTTCAGGCTGATGGTGTCGGCCGACAGGCGCTTGTCCGCGAGCTCGAACGACGAGCTGGTGCGCGTCGACGCCTCGAAGAAGACCGTCATCACCGTGCGCCCGCGCAGGGTGGGCACCTTCTTCATGTCGCGCTGCATCACGCTCTCGAAGCCCTCCGCGGTCTCGAGGATCCGGTCGATGTCGGCCCGGCGCAGGTCGGTGATCGAGATCAGGTGCCGCCTCTTGCCGCTGCTCTTGGGGGGATGTGAATCCACTCGCGCTCCAGTCAGGGGTGGATGAGGACGACCCGGTCGATCTCGTCTACCTCGACGAGCTCGACGTTGACCCGCTCGGAGCGGGCGGTGGGCAGGTTTTTGCCGACGTAGTCCGGCCGGATGGGAAGCTCGCGATGTCCGCGGTCGACGAGCACGGCCAGCTGCACGCGTTCGGGGCGGCCGTAGTCGAAGATGGCCTCGATCGCCGACCGGATCGTGCGGCCGGTATAGAGGACGTCGTCGACGAGCACGACCGACTTGCCCTCGAGCGGGAAGTCGAGCCGCGTGGCCTTGACGACGGGCTGCGGGTGGGCCCGCTGCTCGGCGCGCAGCGTGACGTCGTCGCGGTAGAACGTGATGTCGAGCGCCCCGGTCGGCACCCGCGCGCCCGTGTGCTCCTCAATCAGGTCGCGCAGGCGCTGGGCGAGCGTGGCGCCCCGCGTATAGATACCGACGAGGCCGAGCGCGGTGAGATCGGGGTGCTTCTCGACGATCTCATGGGCGATCCGGCGGAGGGTGCGCTGAAGCGATTCCTCGTCGAGCAGCACGCGCTCGGTCGCGGTTACGTTCATTCGAGTGCTCCTTCCCGGCCTCGCAGGGCGCGGATTAAAGGTGGCTCGTGGCTCGAAAGAGGATATCAGCGCTTGCGGACGGCCGGTTCCAACGCCGCAGCTTCGCCCCGCACGGCATCGGCCACGGCGACGGCGGCTGCCGCGACGGCCGGCGTCAGGGGGTCGCCGACGGCGTAGCTGCCACCCTCGATCCCGTAGACGACGGTCCGGGGCGGCAGCCGGCCGATCGCGCGGGCCAGCTCCACGGCCTCGGCGAGGCTCACATGGTGGGTGGACGCGCGGAACGGATCCGGCGGGAGGGCCCGATCGCCGGCATCCAGGCGGTGCACGGTCCCGGCCTGCGATCCCGACGAGACGGCGTCGACGATCCAGAGCGCGTCCGCCCCGTCCCAGGCGTCGATGAGGCTGGTCGGCTCGCCCTCGTGCTCGACGAGCTCGACGCCGGGCGGCAGGGTGCCGCGCAGGTGGCCGGCGACCTCGAGGCCCACGGCGTCGTCGCCACGCATCCGGTTCCCGACGCAGATGACCGCCGCCGTCACCGGCGTTCGATGTCGAGCTTCAGAAAGTGCGTCGCGCAGGAGATGCAGGGGTCGTAGTTTCGGATCGTCTGCTCGCACCGGATCGAGAGCTCGTCATCCGGCAAGTCGAGCGAGCGCTCCACGACCCCGCGCAGGTCCTCCTCGATCGTCCGCTGGTTCTGCGAGGTCGGCGGCACGATCTTGGCGTCGAGGATGGTGCCGCTCGAGTCGAGCTCGTACCGGTGGTAGAGGATGCCGCGCGGAGCCTCGGTACATCCATATCCGACGCCCGCCCGCGGTTCGACGTCGACCGAGGGAGCGTCCGGCTCCTCGTAGTCGGCGATGATCCGCAGCGCCTCGTCGGCCGCGTACACGAGCTCGACGCACCTGACGACGATGCTCCGGAACGGGTTGCGCTCGGACGGGTCGAGCCCCACGTCGGCGGCCGCCTCGCGGGCCACCGGCGAGAGGCGGTCGGCCGCCAGGGCCCACCGGGCGAGCGGCCCGCACAGGTAGGAGCCGCGCGCGATGATCTGCGAGTGGAGCGCGTTTGACCACTCCACGTGCTCCTCGGCGAAGTGGTCGTCGTACTCCTGGACGGCGATGTCGAGTCCGCGGTTCGAGACGACCCGGCCGCGGTCGATCGGGTACTCGCCGGGGTGGTCGAGCGCGACCAGCTCGTAGTCCTGCGAGTAGTCGGGGAAGTCGAAGCCGGCGGTGATGCGGACGGCCTCGAGGGCGATCTCCCGCGCACGCTCCAGGTGGGGCACGAGCGTCGCGAGCTCGCGCTTTCGGGGCGCCCGGTACCAGCCGCCGACCTTGACGTTGATCGGGTGCACCTCGCGGCCGCCGACGACGGTCATGAGCTCGTTCCCGGCCTTCTTGAGCTCGAGGGCGCTCGTCACGACGCCCGGGTTGTCGCGGGCGAGCTCGAGCGCGCTCTCGTATCCCAGGAAGTCGGGCGCGTGGAGCATGAAGACGTGCAGCGCGTGGCTTTCGATCCACTCCCCGCAGTAGAGGAGCCGCCGGAGCGCGCGAAGCTGGCCGCCGACCTCGACGCCGCAGGCCATCTCCATCGCGGTCACCGAGCTCATCTGGTAGGCGACCGGGCAGATCCCGCAGATCCGGGCGGTGATGTCGGGGACCTCCGTGAACCCGCGCCCGCGCAGGAAGGCCTCGAAGAAGCGGGGCGGCTCATAGATGTTGAGCTTCACCTCCTCTACCTCTCCGTTGGCGATGCGCACGATCATGGCGCCCTCGCCCTCGACCCGGGCCAGGGCGTCGGTCTTGATCGTCTTCGTGCGCTTCTCGGTCACCCCGACCGGGCCTCCTCGAACCGGCGGACGTTGAAGGTGCGAAGGACGCGGTCGACGCCCTTCTCGTCCATCCCGAGGTTCTCGAGGTGGCCGGTGAGCGCCGCCATGTTCGGCGTCTCCATCGGGCCGAAGCAGCCGTAGCAGCCGCGGTTGTACGACGGGCAGAGCGCACCGCAGCCGGCGTGCGTGACCGGGCCGAGGCACGGCGTCCCGTGAGCCACGGTCACGCAGACGGTGCCGCGGCGCTTGCACTCCATACAGACGCTCGTGGTCGGGATGTTGGGGCGGCGCCCGTGCAGGAACGCCGTGATGACCTCGAGCAGCTGGTGCTTATTGATCGGGCAGCCGTTCAGCTCGAAGTCGACGGGCACGTGCGCCGAGATCGGCGTCGAGGAGTCGAGCGTCGAGATGTAGTCGGGCGTGGCGTAGACGATCGAGACGTACTCGTCGACGTCGGCGAAGTTCTTCAGCGCCTGGACGCCGCCCGCCGTCGCGCACGCCCCGATCGTGACCAGCGCGCGCGACGCGCGGCGCACATCCCGGATCCGCTCCATGTCGTGGTGGGTCGTCACCGAGCCCTCGACGAGCGAGAGGTCGTAGGGGCCTTTTGCGGTCGCGCGGCTCGCCTCGAGGAAGTACGCGATCTCGACCTCGCCGGCCAGCGCGAGCAGTTCGTCCTCGCAGTCGAGCAGCGACAGCTGACAGCCGTCGCACGACGCGAACTTCCACACGGCGAGCGTCGGCTTTCCACCGGCGCTCACAGCTCGTGCACCGCCATGAGGCGTTCGAGCTCGTCGTAGCGGTACACCGGGCCGTCCCGGCAGATGAGCGTCGGGCCGAGCTGGCAGTGGCCGCAGTGGCCGAGGCCGCACTGCATGTTCCGCTCCATCGAGACGTAGATCCGATCGCTCGGGACACCGCGCTCGAGGAGGGCCCGGGCCGCGAAGTGCATCATGATCTCGGGCCCGCAGACGAACGCGACCGCCGAGCCCGGGTCGAAGTGCGCCCCGTCGATGAGCTTCGGCACCACTCCGACCTTGCCGTGCCAGCCGCTCTCCGCCGCGTCGACCGTGACGTCGACGTGGAGGTCGAAGCGGCCGCGAAGGCGCCCGAGCTCTGCCCGGAAGAGGATGTCGGTGGGTGTCCGGCTGCCGTACAGGAGAGCCACATCGCCGAACTCGGCCCGCCGGCCCAGAACGGCGTACACGGCCGGCCGGAGCGGGGCGAGGCCGATGCCTCCCGCCACGACGACGACGTCGCTGCCGACGGCCTCCTCGACCGGCCAGGCGTTGCCGAACGGCCCGCGCACGCCGAGCACAGCGCCCGGCTCGGCTGCGCAGATCGCGCGCGAGACGGCGCCCACCGCGCGCACCGTGTGCACGAGTGGCCCCGAGACGTCGCCTGACACCGAGATCGGCACCTCGCCGATCCCGAACGCGTAGAGCATGGTGAACTGCCCGGGAGCGGGCAGCACGCGCTCTCCGCCGACCGGCTCCAGCTCGAGCGTCCACGTGTCGGCGAGCTCGCGCCGCCGTTTCGTGACGCGGAACGGAAGCGGGACCATCGGCCCGACCGCAGGCCGGGCCTCAGCTGCGATGGCCATCGCCGTACACGTCGAGGAGCCGAAGCCGCGTCCACTGGAGGCGGCGGATCATGACCTGGGCGAAGCGCGAGACCAGGTCGTACCCCAGCTTCGGGTCGCCGTCGCACTTGCCTCGCAGGCAGACGCCGTCGAAGCTGGTCGCTCGCACCAGGGAGACGGCGCGGGCGTCGAAGTGCCACTGGTACGGCGCGAAGAGCCACGACCACCCGACCACCTCGCCCGCTTCGATCGTCTCGATGACGACCGAGCCCCGCGCCGGGACGAATGTCTCGAGCGCGACGCTCCCGTGACGCAGCACGTAGAAGCTCTCGGCGGGGTCGCGGTCCTTGAAGAGCAGCTCACCCTCCCGGAACTGGACGTGCGAGCCGCACCCGGCGATCACCTCGAGCTGGTCCGGCGTCAGACCCTCGAACAGCGGGACGTCGCGCAAGACGGCCTCAATCGTGTCCATCGGCTGTCTCCTCGCTCGATCGGATGGCTGCCAGCTCCTCGGTCACGTCGATCCCGACCGGGCACCAGGCGATGCACCGGCCGCAGCCGACGCAGCCCGAGCTGCCGAACTGGTCGTACCACGTGCCGAACTTGTGGGTCAGCCACTGGCGGTACCGCGAGCGCCCGGACGGGCGGATGCTCCCGCCGTGGATGTACGAGTAGTCGACCGAGAAGCACGAGTCCCACTCGCGGGTGCGCTCGGCCTCGTCGCCGGCCAGGCTGGTGTGGTCCTCCACGCTGGTGCAGAAGCACGTCGGGCAGACAAGCGTGCAGTTGCCGCACGTGAGGCACCGCGACGCGACCTCGTCCCACCGGTCGTTCTCGAGGTTGCGCGCCAGCATGTCGCGGATGTCGGTGGTGTCGACGTGCCGGCCCATCTTCTGCGCCGCTCCGTCGACGGCCGCCCCGGCGGCTGCCAAGTCGCCGGGCTCAGCCGGTCGGCTGGGGACGTCGGCCATGACGTCGGCGCCGCGGATCGTCCCCACCTCGACGAGGAGGCGATGTCCTCCGTCGAGGATCTCGGTCAGCGCGAGGTCATACCCGGCGTCGGCCTTGGGGCCGGTGCCCATCGACGTGCAGAAGCAGGTCGCGGCGGGCTCGAAGCAGTTCACCGCGACAATGAACGCGTCCTTCCGCCGCGCGGCGTAGTCGGCGTCGGCGTAGGTGCCGCCGAGGAGCACCTTGTCCTGGATCGCGATCCCGTGGAGCTCGCAGGCGCGCACGCCGACGAGGGCCAGGGTTGCACCGTCCGGCGCGTCCTGCTCGACGACGAAGCCGTCGTCGCGCTTTCGCGCACGCCAGAGCTGGATGCGGGCCGGGAGCAGGAACTGCTTCCACGAGTGCGGCCCCACCGCGTACCCGAACCGCGCCTCGTCCTCGCGGCGCTCGAGCCGGTAGCGGCCGGCCTCCTGGTCGTCGGTCCAGCCGATCGGCAGATCCGCGGCGGACTCGATGTCGTCGTACACGATCGCGCCGTCGCGCACCGTGGGGCCCACGGTCCGAAATCCGTGCGCCGCGAGTGCCCTCAGGAGATCGTCCAGGGCCTCGGGCTCGATCACGGTCGATGCGACGTCAGGCAGGCGCGTCCACTCCTCGGCCCTCCCCCGGCCTCGGTCCGTACCCTATCCCGGCGGCGTGGGCGAATCCAGCCCGCGGTTGCGAGACCGGCACCGGAGTGGCGGGGGCAAATGTCGCGGGAGTGTCACGCAGGCCAAATGGCATTCACTCACACGGCCAAATGGCACTCACGCGCTCGCGGGCGCCACTTGGCGCTCCGGGCCAACGCCAATTGGCCCGCACGGCGGGCTCAGGAGGGCAGTACGACGATGTGACGATGATGTCCCGCGCGCCACGCTCGGTCGTCTCGATCCAACCCCGTCGGACTAACCTGACGTGATGGATCTCGTGATGCCTGGGATAGCAGGCCAGTACTCGCAGTCGTCCGGGGGCGTGAGTCTCGTGGCTGAGCGAAACGCGCTCGAAACGTGGGCGCAACTGCTGGAAGGAACGGAAATCGCGAGCCTGCTCATCCCCGACGGCTTGGACGACCACCCTGACAGGTGGGCGGCCCTTCGTGCGATCGAGTTGCGGCCGCTTGCCGACGACTCGCGGGTTACCCTCGCAGGAGAGGCGGAAACGCTGACCATTGTTGGTGGCCGGGCGGCGTGCAGGCTGATGGCAGCGCACCTCAGGAATCTCGCGCGTGCCCCCTACCGAGTCACGTCGGCGTCGGTACCGACGCACGCGGACATCGAGTACTACGACACCCATCCGTACTTGACTCCCTCCGACCGATGGCTGACGGTCGAGCTGCAGTCCGACGAAGGGTGATGTCGTTCAGGCGCGCCACCCTCCGGGGATGCCCGGGGTTAGGTGCCTGACTATGCCGGTATCACGAGGCGGTTGTCTGCTCTGCCCGCAGCCGCACCCGCGGCCGGCCCGGGTCGGAGTAGTCTGGGCCAGTGCAGACCGTAGTCCCGTACCTGCTCTACGAGGACGCGGCCGCCGCGCTCGACTTCCTCTCGCGTGCGTTCGGGTTCGAGGAGATTGCGCGCATGACGTCGCCGAGCGGACGCGTTGACCACGCTGAGGTGCGGCTCGGCGACGGCGAGGTACATCTCGGCCAGCCCCGCGAGCCGATCAGCCCAAGACGGCTCGGTGGCACGGCCGTGCAGTTGTACGTCTACGTCACGGACGTGGACGCTCACTGCAATCGGGCGCGCATGGCCGGCGCGGAGATCGTGGACGAGCCGGCCGATCAGGAGTATGGCGACCGGCGCTACCACGCCCGCGACCCTGAGGGTCACGCCTGGTAC
>JBOHBE010000177.1:0-1818 GCA_050698235.1 Gaiellales bacterium | reverse complement strand
TGCCGATGTGCCCGAGCCCCTGGGTGAGCGAGACCGAGGTCGTCGTCTTGCCCTCGCCGGCCTTGGTCGGCGTGATCGCCGAGACGCACACGATCTTGGCGTCGGGCGCGCCTGCCAGGCGGTCGATCGCCCCGAGGCTGATCTTGGCCTTGTACTTGCCGTACAGGTCGACTTCGTCGTCCTCGAGGCCCATCTCGCGGGCGATGTCGAGGATCGGCCGGAGGGTGGCTTCCTGGGCGATCTCGAGGCTTGACTTCACGGGTGCTCCTTTGGGGTCAGTGGGAGACGGCGGCAGCGCCGCGCTCGGAGACGAGCTCATTCTCGTAGAAGCGGGCGAGCCGGAACGGTGCGATCAACTCGGGCGTCCGGCCCGTGGCGGCCAGCTCGGCCATCGTCTTGCCGACGATCGGCGAGGCCTTGAAGCCGTAGGTGCCCCAGCCGGCGTCGATCAGGAAGCCGTCGGCTTCCGTCAGCCCCATGATCGGGGCGTAGTCGGGCGACACGTCGCAGAGGCCGGTCCATTGGCGCAGGATCCTCGCATGGCCGAGCATCGGCAGGAGCTCGACCATGTGCATCGCCAGATCCTCGATGAACCGGAACGTGCCGGTGTTGGAGTAGCCGGAGTACGGCTCGATCTCGGAGCCCATCACGAACTCCCCGCGGTCGGACTGCGAGATGTAGATGTGCAGCGTGCCCGACACGATGATCTTCTTGAGGAGCGGCTTCACCGGCTCTGTGACGCAGGCCTGGAGGATGTGGGTCGTGATCGGCACCTCGATCCCCGCCATTCGGCCTACCAGAGTCGACCATCCCGACGTGCAGGAGATGACCGTCCCGGCCGAGATCGGCCCGCGGTTCGTCTCGATGCCCGTGACGCGGCCGTTCTGGCGGGTGATGCCCTCGACGCGCGTGTACGGGTGGATCTCGACGCCGAGCCGGTCGGCCTCCTTGGCGTAGCCCCAGACGACGGCGTCGTGGCGGATGATCCCGCCCGGCGGGTGGTAGAGCGCCGCCAGGATCGGGAACGTCGGGTGGTCCGAGACGTCGAGCATCGGCTCGAGCTCCTTGATCTCGTCGGGGTAGATCACCCGCGAGTCGACGCCCAGCAGCCGGTTCACCTCGGCCCGCTCCATCATCGTGTTCACAGAGCGGTCGGAGTGGGCGAGCGTCAGATGGCCGTGCTGCGAGAACAGCATGTTGAAGTTGAGGTCCTGCGACAGCGTCTCGTACAGCTTCACACTCGCGGTGTAGAAGCGCGCGCCCTCGGGGGTGAGGTAGTTCGACCGGATGATGGTCGTGTTGCGCCCCGACGCGCCTGAGCCCATATAGCTCTTCTCGATCACGGCCACGTTCTTCATGCCGTGATCCTTGGCGAGGTAGTAGGCGGTGGCCATCCCGTGCGCGCCGCCGCCGATGACGACGGCGTCGTAGCTCGCCCGCAGGTCGTGCGAGCGGAAGAAGCGGTGCTTGCGCAGCAGGCCGATCATGCCGTCGCCTCCTGCGGCTCGCGCACGACGACGCCCGCCCGGGCGATGCCGATGGCCTCGCCGGCGTCCAAAATCGCCTCCCAGAAGTACTCGCCCACCTCCCACGCCACCAGCAGCACGAAGTCCTCGCCGCGGTTCAGCACGATGGTGGGCGCGCGCATGACCGATCCCGCCATGCACCGGTTCGGGGCGAAGCGGGACGCGCGCACGTCGAGGCCCGACGAGCGGTTGAAGACGTCGCGGCGGCGCTCGCCGCCCAGCGAGACGCCGGCCAGGCCACAGGTGACGTCGATCGCCCACGCACCGGCGTCGGCCTGCTCGTAGGCGGCAA
>JBOHBE010000176.1:0-7582 GCA_050698235.1 Gaiellales bacterium | reverse complement strand
GCTTTTCCGCACAAACGTGAGGTTCTTCGTCGCCCGAGTTGACGGCGTTGCGGTGGGCTGCGGCGGCGTCGCCTTCTACGACGGGTTCGCCGAGGTGAAACGGATGTACACGCGGCCGGCAGCTCGGCGGCTGGGCGTCGCGACCGGCGTCCTGCGCCAGCTGGAAGGAGAGGCCAGGAGGGGCGGCTACTCGATCCTCCGGCTCGAGACCGGGAGGTATCAGGCCGAGGCCATCCGGTTCTATCTCCGTGAGGGCTTCGAGCGATGCGATGCCTTTGGCGAGTACGCGGAGATGGCCCCGCAGGCTATCGAGACGAGCGTCTTCTGCCAGAAGACGCTCTGAGAACTTGAACAGGAGCGACGAATCCATCGACGCGTGGGTCCTGCTGGCGGCAGGGCCGAGGCTGGGGATCCCATGGCGGGCGCCCCGACGGCCGTCGGCTGCTGCGGAAGACCCGTGGTGGACGCGGGTTTGCCCCACAATGGAAGCGGCTCGAGGCTGCGTTCGAGGCGGCGCCGCTCGGGAATGTCCCGACGCAACCGCTGCTCTCCGCCGGTGCGTTCGACGGAGCGATGGCGAAGTACGTGAAGCGGCCCGGTCCCACTTGACCAAGCCCGCCGACGGCGCCTCCGCCGTCTAGCCCCGCCCGATGATCTCGATCCGGTAGTCGTCCGGGTCGCGCACGAAGCACAGGCGCGAGCCGCCCTCGCTGACGGTGTACGGCGGCCGCTCCGGCTCGATGCCCTGGCCCTTCAGCTGCTCCAGCGTGCCATCCAGGTCGTCGACGCCGACCGCGATGTGGCCGTAGCCGGTGCCGACGTCGTAGGTGCGGCCGTCGTGGTTGTACGTGAGCTCGAGGACGTTGTCGCTGCCGGGGAGGCTGAAGAAGTAGTTGGTCGCCTCCTTCTCGCCGTTTCGGACGATGTCCATCTCGCGCGTGAAGCTGAACCCAAGCGCCTCGTAGAACGCCCGGCTCTTCGGCGGGTCGGTGACCCGCACCATGGTGTGGAGGAACTGTGTCATGGCGGCCATTCTAGGCCCGGCCGCGCCGCCGGCCGCGGGCTACCAGTCGGCGAGGATGTTGTCGTCGGCCGCGCCCGCCTCGACGGCGGTCGTGAAGGCCGAGAGCTCCTCCGGCGCGATCGGGTAGGCGTGCTCCGGGGCGGGGAAGCTGCGACCGCGCACCTGGTCGGCATACGCGGTCACGCCCGCGCGCATCGCCTCGCCGACGTGTGCGAAGTGCTTCACGAACTTGGGCTGGAACGTCTCGGCGCCGTGCATGTCGAGCAGGTCATGCAGCACCAGGACCTGGCCGTCGGTGCCGGCGCCTGAGCCGATCCCGATCGTCGGGATCGTGAGCCGCCGCGAGATCACCGCCGAGACCGCCTCCGGCACGCACTCGAGCACGATCGCAAAGCACCCGGCCGCCTCGAGGGCGAGCGCGTCGTCGTAGAGGCGCTTGGCGTGATGCCACTGGCGCCCCTGGGCCTTGTGGCCGCCCAGCATCGTCGCCGTCTGTGGCGTCAGCCCGAGGTGCCCCATCACAGGGATCCCCGCGCTCACGATTGCCGCGGCGCGCGCCACCGACGTCCCCGAGCCCTCGAGCTTGACGACATCGGCACCGGCGTCCTTCACGAACCGGCCGGCATTTCGCACTGCGTCCTCATCGGACACCTGGTACGACATGAAGGGCAGGTCGCCGATCACCATCGCGTGCTTGCAGCCACGGCTCACGGCGCGGGTCAGGATGACGAGCTCGTCCATCGTCGCGCGGACGGTCGACACGGGGTCGTGGCCGAGGACGGTGTTGGCGGCCGAGTCGCCGACCAGGACGAGGTCGACTCCGGCGGTATCGACGATGCGTGCCGACGGAAGGTCGTAGGCGGTCACCATCACGATCGGCGTGCCGGCGATCTTCAGCTCGCGCAGATGGGGCAGCGTGACCTTCATCGCTCCTCTACCCGGATGTTATCTATGAGGCGCGTCGACCCGAACCGGGCGGCGCCGATCACGAGCGCGCCCGGCCTTGGCTCGACCTCGAGAAACGTGTCGGCATCCACCACCGCAAGGTAGTCGACCTCGCCCTCGACGACGCCTGGGTCCCGGGCCGCCAGGGCACGATGGAGGGACGGCGCGCGGCGGCGCTCGTCGTCGCTCAGATAGGCGTTTCGCGACGAGAGCGCGAGGCCGTCCGGCTCGCGCACAGTCTCGACGGGCCGGATCTCGACGCCGAGGTCGAGGTCGGCGGTCATCCGCCGGATGACCGCCAGCTGCTGGGCGTCCTTCTGGCCGAAGTACGCCGCGTCGGGGCGCAGGAGGTTGAACAGCTTGAGGACCACCGTCGCGACGCCGTCGAAGTGACTCGGGCGGTGCGACCCCTCGAACCGGGTCCCGAGGTCGCCGACCGAGACCGCAGTCGAGAACCCGTCCGGATACATCTCCTCGACGGTCGGCGCGAAAATGCGGTCGGCGCCCTCCTCGGCGGCGATGGCCCGATCGCTGTCCTCGTCGCGCGGGTACCGGTCGAGGTCCTCGCCGGGCCCGAACTGGGTCGGGTTCACGAAGAGGCTCATAACGACGACGTCGCACTCGGCCCGGGCCTGCCGGAGGAGGGCCCGGTGCCCGGCGTGGAGGGCGCCCATGGTGGGGACGAGGCCGGTCGTCACAGGAGGTCGCGGACGGCGTCGCCCGATTCCGGATCGACGAGCGGCAGGGTGGCCCGGCCGAGCGCGCGGTAGAGCAGCGCCAGCTCCGGCCCGATCGCCTCGATGTGCGCCCTCACCGTCTCGGCGTCGCCGCGGTTGATCGGGCCTGTCGGGTTTCCGCCCGCAACGTCGACGGTGCGGTGTTGGAGCGGGGCGAGCACGCGGAGGGCGAGATCGCCCTCGAGCCCGGTCCGCTCGAGGAGATCGACCGCGGTGCGCGTGATCGTCACGAGGTAGTTCCCGGCGAACACCATGGCGGCGTGGTAGAGCACCTTCATCTCGTCGGCCAGCGGGAACGGCTCGAGGCCGAGGTCGCGGGCGAGCCCTGCGCCGAGCTCCCAGTCGCCCGTGACCGCCCCGTAGGCGCCCTCGAGCTGATCCGGGCCGCGGTCGGGCCAGATGGTCTGGACGGGGTGGACGCAGGCCTTCGGTCCCGGGGCGGAGTCGAGGGCGTGCACGCTCGTCGCGCCGGAGAAGTGGACGACGGCAGCCTCGGCGGCCAGGCGGGGGGCGATCGCCTGGCAGACATCGGCGATGGCCGCGTCGGGCGTCGCGATGCACACCAGCCGGGCGTCGTCGAGCGGCAGGTCGGCCCCGCGGCCGTACGCCTGAGCACCAAGGCGCGCGGCGACGACGCTGCCCACCCGACCCGCGCCGATGACCACGGTGTCGTCTCGCATGCGACTCGGGAGCAGGTTATGGCAGCACTCGACCGTGCCGCGCCAGCAGGTCGCGCGTCGTACCGGGAGTGATGTGTGCGCCTTCGGGATCGTCGCTGTGCGCGCACCGGGCCGAGTACGCCATGGAGTAGTCGGCGGCCGCGCGAACCGTCTCCATCTCAGCCTCGGTGAAGGGCAGGCCGCGCGCGCTCTCGTACTCCGCGACGAACGCCGCCGCTTCCTCGGGAGTGGGAGCAACAGCCGTCTCGATGTACCAGGTCGCGGGGAACGCGTGCACGGCCTCGCCGACGAATACCGGCTCGAGGTCGACGGCCAGGCTGTCCCAGTCGTACACGGCGGCCACGAGCTCGCCGCGGAACGCGAAGTGCTTGACCGACCAGTCCGAGTGGCCCACCACGATCTCTCCGGCGGCAGCGTCGAGACGCTTGCGCGCGCCGCTCGCGATGCTGTCGATCCATTCGGCACCGGCCGCGGTGCGGGCGAAGTCAAAGCGGGCATCGTGCGGGGTCGGCCAGAGCTCGCCGGGTGGCAGCGTGCGGAGGAGGTCGCGGCCGAGACCCTCATCCGACGCGAACTGTCGAGCGGTGTCGATAAGCAGCCAGAGCGCCTCGGCCATCGCCCGGCGCACCGCCGGCTCGTGGCCGTCGCAGTACGGTCCTCGCTCGATCAGCTCCTCGAATGTCGCGAGGCTGCCGCCGATCGCGACCGGACCGCGCAGTGGCGCCGGACATGGAAACCCGGCGTTCGCGAGGTGCGTCTGGACGGCGATCACGGATCTGAGGCGCGCGGCCGGCACGCCCGCGCCGTGCACCTTCATGACCACCCGGCGGCCGCCGGCGAGCTCGAGTCCGAACACGCAGCCGACACCGCCCTCGTAGAATGCGCACCCGGCGATCTCGGCGCGCAGCGTGTCGCGGCAGACGGCTCGGACCAGCCGCTCGATCGCGGCGGGTTCGCCGGTACCGAGCACCGCTCCTTCGACCGCCGGAGGTCGTTCGCACTCAGCGATCTCGGCGGCGACTGCCTGCGCGATCGTCTGCATGACCGCGCGGTAGAGTACGGCCATGCCCATCTACGAGTACCTGTGCGCGGACTGCTCGGACACCTTCGAGGAGCTCGTTTCGGCGTCGAGCGCCGCCGAGGTCCACTGCCCGGCGTGCGGCGGGGCGACTGTGACGAAGCTTCTGTCCTCCTTCGCGACCCCGCGACCCGTGGGGGCGACGGTGGGTGGCGGTGGCGGCGGCTGCTGCGGCGGAAGCTGCGGCTGCGGCCACTAGTTCCGAGTCGTCCGGGGCGCTTGCCAGAATGCGATCCGTGAGCGACGCACCAGCACGCGCGGCTGAGCTCGAGCGACTGTCGGACGAGTGGCGGGGCTGTGCCAAGTGCGCGCTGTCGGCCTCCCGCACCCAGGTGGTCGTCGGCACGGGCGACGCCGGCGCCGACCTGATGTTCGTGGGCGAGGCGCCCGGGTTCCACGAGGACAAGCAGGGCGCCCCGTTCGTCGGCCAGGCGGGAAAGGTGCTCGAGCGGCTGCTCCAGACGATCGGCCTCTCGCGCCCCGACGTCTACATCGCCAACGTGCTCAAGTGCCGCCCGCCCGGCAACCGCGACCCGCTGCCCGAGGAGATCGAGGCGTGCGAGGGCCACCTGTTCGCCCAGGTCGAGCTCATCCGACCGAAGGTCGTCTGCACGCTCGGCAACTTCGCGACCAAGCTCCTCTCGGGCCAGCCCCACGGCATCACGCGCGTCCACGGCAAGCCGCAGCCGCTGCGGATCGGCGGCGTCGACCTCGTCCTCTACCCGATCTTCCATCCCGCAGCGGCCCTCTACACGCCGGCGATGATGACCACGCTCGAGGGCGACTTCGCGCGGCTGCCCGAGCTGCTCTCGGGGCCTGTCGTGGCGCCGCTCGCGCCGGTGGCGGTCGCCGTCGCAGTCGCCCCAGAGCCCGAGCCAGCCTTCGAGCGCGAGCCCGAGTACGCCCAGCTGGGTCTCTTCTGACCTCGCCGACACCGAGCGGATCGCCGCCGCGGTCGCCGGGCAGCTCCGCCCGCCGGACGTCGTCGACGTGGTCGGCGAGCTGGGAGCGGGGAAGACGGCGTTCGTGCGCGCCGCCTGCTCGACGCTCGGCGTGACCGACAGCGTGACGAGCCCGACATTCACGGTCGGGCACCGCTACGCGGGTGCGGCCTTTCCGGTGTCGCATCTCGACCTCTACCGCTCGGCCGGCGTCTCGCCGGAGGAGTGGGCCGACCTCGAGCCGTACTTCGACGACGCCGTCTGCTTCGTCGAGTGGCCCGAGCCGGGGGCCGGCGTGCTGCCACGTCCGCGCCTCGTCGTGGAACTGCGGTTGCAGGAGGGCGATGCTAGGCTGATCTCGTTGCGAAGCGAACATCCGGAATTGCTCGCCGCGATTGCTGATTCTCTCGATTGACACCGCCACCGACATCGCCGCCGCGTGCCTCTGGCGGGATGGCCGCGTGCTGGCGGAATCGGCCACCGACGCGCGCTCGGTCGCGGCCCAGCGCGTGCTTGCCGACGTCGACCGGCTGATGGGCGACGCCGGCGTGACGCCCGCCGATCTCGATCTCGTCGTCGCCGGCACGGGGCCGGGCACGTTCACGGGGCTCCGGATCGGCCTCGCGGCCGCGCGGGCGCTCGGATTCGCGCTCGGGATCCCGGTCAAGGGGGTCTCGACGCTCGACGCGCTCCGGGCCGGCGACGGGGTCGACGTGGCGTGCGTGGACGCCCGCCGCGGCGAGGTCTTCGCGTCGGGTGCGGGCCTCGAGGCGCAGGCCATCGCTCCCGCGGCGCTCGCCGAGCTCCTGCCGCCGGGCACCGTCTGCGCGGGAGATGGAGCGATCCGCTACCGCGACCGGCTGGGCGGGCTCGAGATCCCCGCCGACGACTCGCCGCTGCACGTCCCGTGGGCGCGCCATCACGCGGCGCTCGCCGACCATGCGGGGCCGCCCGAGCCGCTCTACATCCGCGCCCCCGATGCGGACCGCGCCCTTGCAGCGAGGGCAGCCTCATGATGACCGCCGTCGCTCTGCGGCGACTGCGCACGTCCGACCTCGACCACATCGAGGAGCTCGAGCGCGAGAGCTACCCGACGCCGTGGTCGCGCTCGATGTTCGCCGGCGAGCTCGCGAAGCCGAGCGGGATCTGCCTGGGGGCGTTCCAGGGCGAGGACATGCTCGGCTACCTGATCGTCGCCCGCTACGTCGACGCCTGGCACGTCATGAACGTCGCGGTCGATCCGATGTGGCGCGGGCGCGGCATCGCCCGGGTGCTGCTCGAGCGGCTGTTCGAGATCACCGACGACGACCCCGACCGCGGCTACACGCTCGAGGTGCGGGTGTCGAACGCGGTCGCGATCCACCTGTACGAGTCGCTGGGGTTCGTGACGACCGGCGTCCGCCGCGGCTACTACACCGACAACCGCGAGGACGCGCTCATCATGTGGAAGGACGCGGAGCCCCCGGTGTGATCCTCGGGATCGAGACGTCGTGCGACGAGACCGCGGCTGGGGTCGTGTCGCCGGAGGGTGTCATCCTCTCGAACGTCATCAGCTCGCAGGCGGCGCTGCACGCGCCGTACGGCGGCGTCGTTCCCGAGGTGGCGTCGCGCCGGCACCTGGAGCTCGTCGTGCCCGCGGTTGAGCGCGCGCTCGAGGATGCCGGCATGACGCTGGACGACATCTCGGCGGTGGCGGTCACCGAGGGCCCGGGCCTGATCGGCGCGCTGCTCGTCGGGCTCTCGGCCGCCAAGGCGCTCGCGTTCGCCCGCCGCCTGCCGCTCGTCCCCGTGAACCATCTGCACGGGCACATCGCGGCCCTCTATCTCGAGCCCGACCCCGTGGAGCCGCCGTTCCTGGCGCTGCTCGCGTCGGGCGGTCACACGCTGCTCGCCTCGGTCGAGGCGCGCGGCGATATGACGGTGATCGGCAGCAGCCTCGACGACGCGGCGGGGGAGGCGTTCGACAAGGGCGCCCGCCTGCTCGGGCTCGGCTACCCGGGCGGCGCGGCCCTCGAGCAGCTGGCGACCGGCGGCGACCCCGCCGTGCACGCCTTTCCGGCGGCCATGGTGGGCCGCCCCGGCCATGACTTCTCGTTCAGCGGCTTGAAGACCGCGCTCGCCCGCGCCGTTCGCGACGGCGGAGGCGCGCCCGCCGACCTGGCCGCCTCCTATCAGGC
>JBOHBE010000175.1:0-10317 GCA_050698235.1 Gaiellales bacterium | reverse complement strand
GTCGTGGCGTCGGCGGCTCGGTGAGCTGGCCTTCGGGCGCCCGCTGCGCCGTCGCCTTCACGTTCGACTTCGATGCCGAGGAGGTGTGGCTGGCGGGCGACCCGGACGCCGCGTCGAAGCCGGGGCTGCTCTCGATGGGCGCCTACGGCGCCAACGTGGGCGTCCCGGAGCTCCTGCGCCTGCTCGACCGCCGCGGCCTGCCGGCGACGTTCTTCGTCCCCGGCCGTGTCGCCGAGATGCACCCCGACCGGGTACGCGACATCGTCGCCGCGGGCCATGAGGTCGGTGCGCACGGGTACACGCATCGCTCGCCGACCGGCCTCTCGCGCGCCGAGGAGGGGGACGAGCTGGTCAAGACCAAGGCGATCCTCGAGGGGTTCGGCACCGCCGTCCGCGGCTACCGCTCGCCGGCGTGGGAGTTCTCGGTGAACACGCTCGACCTGCTCGCCGCCCACGGCATCGGCTACTCGACCAACCTGATGGATCGCCTTCAACCGTACCGGCATCCGAACGGAGTGGTCGAGCTGCCCGTCCAGTGGATCCTGGACGACGCGGCCCACTTCTGGTTCTCACCCGACGAGTGGGTGAAGAAGATCTCGACGCCGTCGGAGGTGCGCGAGATCTGGGAGGAGGAGCTGCTCGGCATTCGCGACCTCGGCGGACTGTGCGTGCTGACGATGCACCCGCAGGTGATCGGCCGCCCGTCGCGGCTGCGGTTCCTCGACCGCTTCATGGGGATGGTTCAGGAGCTGGACGACGTGTGGGTGGGCGGCTGCGCCGACATCGCCGAGACCGTCACCGGTTCGTAGCCGCGGCGCACCAACTCGGGGAGGATCTCGCGCAGTGCGTCGACCGTCGGCGACCTGTCGCGAATGCCGGTGTGGTGCGACGGCCAGCCGTCGTGGAAGTCGACGATCGCGCCGTCGTGCAGACCGTCGAGCACGCGACGGACGATCCGCTCGACCTTGCGCTCGCGCCAGTCGATCGGATCGACGTCCCAGAGCACGCACTCGAGGCCCATGCCGGCGCCGACCACGCCGACCCGCTCGGCGTCGTCGCCGTAGGGCGGGCGGACGAGCACGGGCGCCCGGCCGGCGGCCTCGGTGATGACCCGCTGCGCCTGCTGAAGCTCGTCGCGGAGCGCCGCCTCGTCGAGCTCGCCGCAGTGCGGGTGCGAGTGGGTGTGGTTCCCCAACTCGTGGCCCGCGGCGACCATGCGCCGCAGGAGCTGCTCCTGGCCCGCCACCTTGTCGCTGAGGATGAAGAACGTCCCGGCTCCGCCATGCCCGGCGATCAGGTCGGCGATGGCCTCGGTGTGGGGCGACGGGCCGTCGTCGAAGGTGAGCGCTACTCGGTGTCCGGCCACCGGTAGCTGAAGTAGAACTGTCGCCACGCCGTCCACCAGTCGTCGGCGCGCGAGACGATGGTGCGGCCGTCGACGACCTCGACCAGCGGGTGGTGGCGGAACTGCTCCGCGTGGTCGGGCGTTGCGAGCTCGACGCGCACCTCGCACGGCTTCCCGGGGTCGTACGGGGCGACGGCCTTGGTGTCGGCGAGCGCCGCCCGCGCGCCCTCCTCGATCATGCGGCGTGCCTCGGCCGGGGTCTTGTGCCGGCCGCTGAACCGCCCGAGGGCGGTCTTCACCTGGACGGTTGTCAGCCCGTCGCCGAGCAGCTCGCGGCCTTCGCGGCAGGCGGCCTGGTCGCCCGTGACGAGCAGGACGGGGCAGCCCCACGTTCCGCACAGCGCCGCGTTGATGCCGGTCTCGCCGACCACGGTGCCGTTGAACCACACGTTGTGCCACTGCGTCCCCGAGACGGTGTGAGTCATGAAGCCGTCGCTCGTCCCGGCCATGGCGTGCATGCCGATGAAGAGCGCCGCGTCGCACCCGTCCTCGAGCGCGCCGGTGTACTCGGTCCACTCCTTCTGGACGACGAACTCGCACCCCTCGTCGAGATCCTCCGGGATCAGCGAGTTGAACGACCAGCCCTTGCCGGCGCCGTGGCAGTCCATGACGACCACCTCGGTCGCGCCGCCGGAGCGCGCGCCACGCACCGCGGCGTTGATCTCCTGGGTGTAGAGCTTGCGGCCCTCCTCGTAGAGCGATTCGCCACCGGCGACCTGCTGCCAGTTCGAGATGCCGGCGACGCCCTCCATGTCGCTCATGATGAAGACCCTCATGCGGCGGCCACTCTACCGGCCCCGTCCTGCGGAAGGTCGCAACGTGCGCGAAAAACCTGGTTGCAGACCGTCGACGCGTGCCGTACCTTGACCACTGCGCCGTCCAGGGCAGCCGAGTAGGTCGAAGCCGGACGGAGGAGCTGTAGGGGCGACTCGAAAGCTCTTTCGTACGGGGGACGAAAGGTCAGCCGGGACGGCGAATCCTTTTCCGCGATGCAACATTGGTGCCTGACCCCAATAGCATCGGTAGGGTTCTCGGCATGGGGCCGAGCGGAATCACACCGTGGGGCGAGTCGCCGAAGGGGCTGCGCGGCTGGCTGCGGTTCCTGCTCCAGCTGATCTCACCGCGCCCGCCCCGGCACTAGCTCAGGTGGATCGAGCCGTCCTCGCCGATCGTCCAGTGCGGGTTGTGGGCGACCTCCCACGGATGGCCGTCCGGATCGGCGAACACCCCGGAGTAGCCGCCCCAGAAGGTCTCGGCGCCGACCCGAAGCACCATCCCGCCGGCCGCGCGCGCCTCCTCGAGGACGGAGTCGACCTCCGCCGGCGAACGGGTGTTGTACGCGAGCGTGACGCCGCCCCACCCGCCGCCGTCGGTCACGACCGAGTCCTCGGCCAGCTGCGCCCGGCTCCAGAGGGCGACGATCATCCCGCCTGCCTGGAAGAACACGACGTCGTCGGCGGGCCCCGCGCCGGTCGTCCATCCCAGCCCCTCGTAGAACTCCCGCGCGCGCGAGAGATCCGAGACGCCGAGGGTCACGAGGCTGACGCGCTGCTCCACGCCCGCATCGTAAACTGGCCGCATGCCTGAGACGATCCGCATCCCCGCCCGTGAGGGCCACGCCGTGCGCATGTCCGCCGGCGACCGCGTCCGCGTCATCGACCCCGAGGGCGGCCAGGTGGCCGACGTCTTCGCGTTCTGCGCCGACGACCTCTCGGAGTACCACTCCGCCGAGCACACCCGGGTGTACGTGAACCGCCTCTTCCCGCGCGTCGGCCAGCAGTTCGTCACGAACCGCCGCCGGCCGATCCTGACCCTCGAGGCCGACACGACCGCCGGCATCCACGACATGCTGTGCGCCGCGTGCGACCCGAGCCGCTACTCGGGGCTGGGCGTGGAGGGCTGGCACGCCTCCTGCCAGGAGAACCTCCAGAAGGCGATGGCCGCGCTGGGCTACGAGGGCGTCGAGATCCCGCAGCCGATCAACGTCTTCATGAACATCCCGGTGCTCGACGACTGGGAGATCGGCTGGGAGCCCGCCCCCACGAAGTCGGGCGACTCGGTCACCCTGCGCGCCGAGCTCGACATCGTCCTCGCCGTGTCAGCCTGCCCGCAGGACCTCGTCAGCATCAACGCGGGCAACCCGACGCCGATCGACCTCGAGCTGCAATAGCGGGGTCAGGCACGCAATTGCGTGCCTGACCCGGAGTTGCGCTAGCGGTGGCTGTCCGCGTAGGCGGCCAGCGTGTCTGCGATCACCTGGCACGCGGCCATCGCCGACTCGCCGTTGTCGTACGCCGGGGCGACCTCGCACACGTCCATCGCCACGATGTCGGCGCGGCCGATGACCGACACCATCGTCAGCGCCTCGCGCGCCGTCAGCCCGCCCATCGTCGGCACGCACGTCCCCGTGCAGACCGAGCTGTCGAGGCTGTCGACGTCGAAGCTGAAGTAGACGCCGTCGGTGCCGTCCGACGCGATCCGAACGGCGTCCTCGGCGATCGCCCGGGCGCCGCGCTTGTCCACGTCGGAGACGTGGAAGACGGTGACGCCGGACTCCCGCACATAGGCGTACTCGCTCTTCGGGTTCATCGCGCCGTGCGGGCCGATGATGACGCACTTGGCCGGGTCGAACGCGGCCAGCTCCATCGCCCGCGTGATCGGGCAGCAGTGGTTGATCCGCTCGCCGCCGACATCGGGCGCCGTGTCGAGGTGTGTGTCGACCAGGATCAGGCCGTACGTCCCCTCCGGGGCGTGCCGGTCGACGGCCATCGAGCCGCCGATCGTCGTGATGTGCTCGCCCCCGCACAGGACGGGGATCGCCCCCGCCTTGATCGCCTCGCCCATCGCGTCGGCGACGAGGTCGACCGTCTTCTGGGCATTGGCAGGCACGACCGCGACGTCGCCCATGTCGGCAACGCCGAGCGCCTCGAAGATGTCGAGGTCGTACTCGCCGTGGTACGAGAGCATGTGGCTCGACCAGTCACGCACCGCCCGGGGGCCGAGCTGGGCCCCCGGACGCGCGATCGTGGTCGAGTCGAACGGCATGCCGAGGAAGGCTGCCTTCACCCCCGCCGCCCGCAGGGCGTCGGCGTCAGCCTCCACCTGTGGGGCGCCCATGAAGGTGGCGATCCCGCCCACGAGGACGGAGTGCCACCCCTGGCGGGTCTGCTGCGAAGCGACGGAGCTCATCGATTCCCCCTTCTCATTCAGGCGGGATCTCGGCGAACACCTTGTCCACCGAAACTCCGCGCTGCTTGCTTGTGAACCACGCGATGCTGTACACCACGGCCGCGCTCGGGACGATCAGCGCCATGACCCACCGAAGCGTCGTGCCCCAGAGGTCGAACCCCTGGACCGGGTCGTACCAGAACCAGTACTCGCAGAACACGAGGCATGCGGTCGCGAGGGCGCCGAGGAGCGTGATGTTCGGGATCCCGAGGGTCGACCCGTTCCAGGGCGACGCCTGCCACAGGTCGCGCCGTCGATACGGGAACACGGTCGCGGCGATCGAGCACAGGACGAACGACAGGATCCAGGCGAAGATGCCGTTCAAGGTGTTGAAGATCTGAGCCACGTACAGGTAGAGGCAGATCTCCGACAGCACCCACACGAACGCGATCGCATACACCGGCGTGTGGTACCGCTCATGCACCTCGGACAGCTTGCGCGGGAACAGCCCGTCGAACGCCCACGCCAGGATGGCACGCGTCGCCGCGAGGAAGTTGATGGGAAGCCACACGTACGTCCAGAAGAGGAAGCTCACGCCAAGGACCACCACCAGCCATCCCTGGTTGCGAACCATCGTCGCGACGACTTCGTTGTACGTCGGCAGGTTGCCGATTCCGAGAACGCTCGGGACGTCCTGTGGCAGCGGATAGCCGAGCTGGCCCAGGAACGTCGTGCCGGCGGCGTGGTTCAGGCCGAGGACGAGCAACAGCATGAGGATCGTGACGTAGACGATCGAGCCCGGCATGGCGATGAACTGCGAGCGCTTCGCGTTTCGCACCTCGCCGCCGAGGAAGCTCGACGTGATGGCGTAGAGGGTGATGAACAGCGGCCACACCATCGCGTAGAGCGTCTGCTTCAGGTCGAAGCTGCTCTGTTGCAGGTTTTGGGAGTACTTGCTCAGGCTTGCGGTCGCGTTGTCGACGCCGCCGACGCCGGAGATGTAGGCGTTGAAGCCGCTGCCCGTGTCGGTCTGGTTGTGAACGGCGAGGATGATGAGGCCGACCACCACACCGACCATCGCCACGACGAAGGTCACGTTCTGGATGCGGAAGTAGAGCCGGGTCCCGAGCGCGAAGATGATCGCGAAGAACGTGAGCAGGAGCGATCCCGCGACGAAGATCCACCACTTACGGGTGAAGTTGTCGCCGTAGCCGACGAGCGTTGGGCTGTCGAAGACGTACCCCAGCTCGCGGCAAAGCCCGGAGAGGCCGTACTGCGCGAGATAGGCCGCGGGGATCCCTGTATACGTGACGAGCCAGATCACCCAGTTCCACGACGACAGGAATCCGAGGAACGGGTGGAGCGTGCGGCTGATGTAGATGTAGTCGCCGCCCGATCGCGGCATCGCCGCGGCGAAGTAGGCGTAGACGCCCGCCATCGGCAGCGCGAGCAGGCCGGCCAGGATCGTCGCCGTCACCATGCTCCCGCCGACATAGAGCGCCGGGATCAGCAACACCATGAACGTGACGCCGATACCGACGTTCTGGTTGTTCGTGTTGTAGATGAAGATGTCGAGGGCGGATGCCTCCCGCCGCAGCCCCGTCGCTTTCCGGGCGAATACCTGTGGGGGCGCAGAGGATTCGGTGGCCATACGCACTTCCTCCTTTATCCGGTGACGAGCTGGCAGGACCGCACGCGGTCCTTGCGCAGGTCGATGACGGCCCCGTCGATGACGCCCTCTGAGTAGGCGCTCCCGGGGTTGACGCACGTCGTCTTGCCGATCTTGGCGATCGCCTTCGACTCGTGGATGTGCCCGTGGAGCGACACCACGGGCTGCACCTCCTCGATCAGGGTGCGCACCGCCGTGGATCCGACCGACACGATCCGCGGCTCGCCGCCGTCGAGGATGACTTTGAAATCCTCGGTCAGCTGTGGGGCGCGGTCGAGCATCGTGCCGTGGGGTGGGCAGTGCAGGTTGAAGATGGTCGTGAGGTTGGGGTCGAGCTGCGCGGAGAGCCCGTGAAGCCGTTCGAGCAGTCGCTCCTCGGTCTCCTCGCGGGGGCTGTCCCAGGGGGTCGGGTTCGTCCACGAGCACGAGAGCATCTGCGCATCATCTCCAACCCGGACGACCCTGTTGTCGGGATTGATGACGGTGGTCGATTCGAGCGCCTCGTCGATCGCGAACTCGTCGTCGTTGCCGGGCATCACGAAGCAGCGGATGCCCGTGCCCGCGAGCCGCTCCTCGGCCAGGGCGATCCAGCGTCGCACCTCATCGACCATGAGGCGGGTGAACGTCTCCTCGCGATAGGCGGTGTCGGCGTTCAGGCGGTCGTACTCGGCCCGGTCGCACCTGTACGGATAGAAGCCGTTGAAGCGGATCCGCTTCTCCATGTCGTCGAGCTCTTCGGTCGAGACGACCTCGTGCCGTCCCAGGACGCGGGCCTCGTGGCGCCCGTCCCCCATCGCGACGACGGGCACCATCATCTTGCCGGTGATGTCGCCGCCCATGATGAGCGTGTCGGCCTCGTAGAACTTGGCGGCGTTCAGGAACTTGCGCCAGCACTTCTCGGAGCCGTGGACATCGCCGGCGTAGTAGAGCTTCACGGCGCCGTTCTTCCGGCCCGCGCGAGGGCGTGCAGCGAGATCATCTCCCACGCGATGTTGGCGGCGAGAAGCGCGGTCGGCTGGCCGGGCGAGTCGTACGACGGCGAGACCTCGACCACGTCGCACCCGACCAGGTTCACGCCCCGAAGCGCCCGCACGAAGGCCGCGGCCTGCGCCGACGTCGGCCCGCCGATCTCGGGTGTGCCCGTGCCGGGCGTATAGGCCGGGTCGCAGAAGTCGACGTCGAAGGTGAGGAAGGCCGGCCGGTCGCCGACGCGCTCGCGCACCAGCTCGCCGTACGCCTGCGGGCCGAGCTCGAGCAGCTCGATGGTCGAGAGGACAGTGAAGCCCATGTCGCGGGCATCGCCGATGTCGGACGGCGCGTAGAGCGAGCCGCGCATCCCGGCCTGCACCGAGGCCGAGGGGTCGATCACGCCCTCCTCGGCCGCTCGCCGGAACGTCGTCCCGTGGTAGTAGCGCTGGCCGAAGTACTCGTGCCACGTATCGCCGTGCGCGTCGAGGTGCACCAGCGCGAGCGGGCCGCGCCGCGCCGCGTGGGCACGGAGCTCGGCGAGCGTGATCGCGTGGTCGCCGCCGAGCACGATCGGGAAGACCCCGGCGTCGATGAGCGCCCCGAGGCCCTCCTCGGCCAGCTTGTACGTGCCGACCGTGTCGCCGGGCGCGAGCTGGAGGTCGCCCGCATCGACGCCCGAGAGGTGGGCGAAGATGTCGACTTCCTGCTCGGCGTTGTACGGCCGAAGGAGCGCGGACGCCGCCCGGATCGCCTCGGGCCCGAACCGGGCGCCCGCGCGGAAGCTCGTGGCCGTGTCGAACGGGAGGCCGACGACGGCGAAGTCGACGCCCTCCATGTCGGTGACGTGCGGCAGGCGCATGAACGTCCGGATCCCCGAGAAGCGCGGGCTCCGGAAGGCGTCGGCAGGCTGGTAGCGCTCGGTCACAGTGCGCCTCCGTTGATCGACACGATCTGGCCGGTGATCGTCGCTGCGGCGTCGCTGCACAGGTGTGCGATCACCTCGCCCACCTCGGCGGGCCGGCCGACGCGGCGCAGCGGCACCTCCAGGGCGTAACGCTCGTGGATCTCGGCGAGCGACACGCCGGCGTCGTCGGCATCGACCTGCACCTGCGGCGTGTCGATGATCCCGGGCGCCACGGCGTTCACCGTCACGCCGTGCGGGCCCAGCTCGCGCGCGGCCGCGCGGGTGAGCGAGATGACACCGCCTTTCGAGGCGCAGTACGCCGTCGCCCGGGGCCAGCCGGTGCGGCCCCAGTCCGACGCCACGTTCACGATCCGGCCCCAGCCGGCCTCGGTCATCGCCGGCGCGCAGGCCCTGATGCAGGCGAACGTCCCGGTCAGGTTCGTGTTGACGACGCGCCAGAACTCGCCCGCGTCGACGTCCTGGATAGCGCCCATCACCATGTAGGCCGCGTTCGCGACAAGGACGCTGACGGGGCCCAGGTCGTGGGTCACGTTCTCGACCATGCGGCCGACGGCCGCGGTATCCGAGACGTCCGCCTCGGCGGAGTAGCCCGCAACGCTCTGGCCCGGCAGGTGGTTTCGGGCGACCGCGAAGCCGCGGGCCTCGAGCACGTCGGCCGTCGCCCGGCCGATGCCGGTGGCCGCCCCGGTCACGAGCGCCACCCTCACACCACCGCCCCCGAGTTGGGGGAGATGACCTCCCCGGCGAGATACGAGGCGGCGTCCGACGCGACGAACGCGATCGTCGCGCCGATCTCGGCCGGGGTCGAGAGCCGGCGGACGGGCAGCGACTCGAGGTACTCGGGCGTTCGCCACAGGTCGGTCAGAAGGGCCGTGTCGGTCGCGCCCGGGGCGACGGAATTGACGCGCACCCCGCGCGGGCCGAGCTCGAAGGCCAGCGCCTTGGTGAGCCCGATGATGGCGCCCTTGGCGGCGCAGTAGTGCGTGTGCAGCTCGGCGCCGCACAGCGCGAGCTCGGAGCTGACGTTCACGATCGCGCCGCGGCCGCGCGCCGCCATCCGCGGCCCGACGGCGCGGCAGGTGTGCCACGTTCCGCCCAGGTGCACCCGGAGCATCCGGTCCCATTCCTCGTCAGAGATGCGGTCGATGGGCGTCTCGATGAGATGGCCCGCGCAGTTCACGAGGACGTCGATCGGCCCCCGGCCGGCCTCGGTCACCGCGACCAGCCCGACCATCGCCTCTTCGTCGGCGACGTCCATCGGCAGATCCGTGCGGACGACGTCGTGGCCGGCAGCCTCGAGCGCATCGGCCGCCGCTGCGCCGATCCCGCCTGCCGCCCCGGTCACGAGGGCGACGCTAGCCGTAGACATCCTTCTCGATCTGCACGACCGGCACCGGGCGCGCCTCGTCGGCGGGGATCGCCTTCCGCGTGTGGGCGGCGATCTCGCCCACCGGCGCGATCCAGACGCCGCCCAGCGCCCGGGCGCGCTCGACGATCCGCTCGAGCGTGATCACGCGCGACGCGCGCCCCGACAGGAACGGGTGGCTCGTGTGCACCATCAGCCCGCCCTCGTCTGCGAGCGCTTCGAGCTCGCCGCCCCACAGGTCGAGCACCTTCGACGGCGACTCGATGACCGCGCCGATGTGGGGCTCGGGGAGGAAGGCGTACTGCTCCCAGTCGTCGAGCATCCAGTGGACGGGCAGCTCGGCGAGGACGCCGCGACCCGTATCGAGCAGGTAGGGGCGGTCGTCGTCCATCATGCTCGAGTCCCACGTGATCCCGAAGTCGGCGAGGATCCCGGGCGTCGAGTTGGTGAGCTCCCACCACGGCGCCCGGAAGCCCTCGGGCCGCGAGCCGGAGATCTTCTCGAGGCTCACGAACGCGCGCTCGATGTCGCGCTTCTGCTCGTCGTCGGTCATCCTGTGGTAGGGGACGTGCGAGTACCCGTGGTGGCCGAGCTCGTGCCCGGCGGCCAGGATTGACTCGACCATGGCGGGATAGTGGTCGGCGGTGAGGCCGGGAACGAAGAACGTCGCGCGCACGCCGGTCCGCTCGAGCATCCGCAGGATGCGCGGGACGCCGACCTTCGGGCCGTACGCCTGGTGGCTCATCGTCGAGAGCCGGCCGGCGTACACCGGGTCGACGGCCAGGATGGCCGACTCCGCGTCGACGTCGAACGTC
>JBOHBE010000174.1:0-2519 GCA_050698235.1 Gaiellales bacterium | reverse complement strand
GCTTGCGCACGATCGGGCGGCCGTCCTTCTCGACGAACGCGACGCGGCTCACGTACGGCCGGCCGTCAACGACATCGAGGATGCGGCTCGAGACGACGCTGGCGGGCGGGTCGAGGTACGGCAGCTTAGGCAGCACCGACCCGTCGCGCGGCTTCGAGATCTCGACGCCCTCCTCGGCGAAGATCCGGCACGCCTCGCGGAAGTCGCCGATCCGGGCGAGGTCGGTGTCGACCCCGGCGGCCGCGGCCAGGTCGATCAGGCGGCGGGCATAGTCGGGCGTCATCACGCCCTTGTGCGCCACGACGTGGTAGAGCAGCGACACGAAGTAGTCGCGCGGCGGGAGCACGTGGAACATCTTGTGCGGGACGCGCCGGCTCAGGAGGCCGTGGCACCAGTCCTCGGGCATGTAGCCGTCGTCGGTCGAGCGGACGTCGACGAGGATGTAGCTCTGCTCTCCGGCCGGGCCGAGCACCGGCACCTTGCGCTGGACGCGGAACTCCTCGGCGTGGGTGCGCTCGCCGCGCCAGAGCTGGTCGACGCGCTCGACGTGGAGCGGGTGGACGAGCAGGTCGAGGTCGGAGTGCGGGCCGACTGCGACGCTCTCGGGGAGGGCCTCCCAGTTGCGCAGGACGACGTAGACGATGTTCTCCTCATCGAGCTGCCGGAAGAGATCCTCGATCGGGCGAAAGGTGCGGGAGCGAAGCTTCGTGTGCGCCTCCGACATCGTCTTCGAGAACACGAGGAAGTCGGCGATCGGCATCTCGACGCGCAGGTCGCGGTAGTGGAAGTGGACGAAGGCGTCCTCGACCCAGAATTCCGCATCCGCGCCGTGCGTCTCGCGAAGCGTCTTGTAGAGGTTCTCGCACAGCTCGGCGTTGGCCGTCGTGGGATGCACGATCTCGTTCGTGTCCATGAGGAAGCGCGCCAGCTCGAGGTGCGGGTGCGAGCGCGGCGACCCGTGGGCGCGCCACTTGGCGATGCCCGTCTCGAAGGCGTCGACGAGCTGGAGCCAATTGTCCGCCGAGAGCTCCAGGCGGAGGTTTCGCCAGTGCAGGTGAAAGGTCTCGCAGCACTCGATGACGAAGCGCCTGTCGAAGATCGTCTTCTCGGACAGCTCGCCTTCGGAGAGCGGCAGGATCACCTTGCCCATGGCTACGTCCTCCTACGGGGGGAGTGGCATCGCCAGGCAGCTGACGACACGGGGGACAGCATCGCCGGGGTAGTCGGCCTCGGCGGCCCCGTCTTGAGCGGCTCCTAGACGATCACTGGCTGGCCCGCTGGCCGCCCTCGATGAGGCGAGCGACCACGACCGCGAACACCGCGGCCAGAGCGAGCAGGCCCATCTCGACGAGGAGCGCCGAGCGGGCCGAGGCGGAGCCGATGATCCAGTAGTAGAGAGTCGAGCTCGAGGACGCCACGAGGACGGCCGATCCGCCGACGAGCGCCAGGATCCGGGCGAGCCGGACGGCGGGCTCGGCGTCGAGCGACCCGATCGCGAAGGCGGCTGCGATCACGCATCCGAGGAACGCGCCGTACGCGGTTGCGCCGGAGAGCTGGGCGAGCACATGCAGCATGGTGACCCCCACGACGCCGGAATCTACCTCTTAATAGCCCGGATCGGGACGCCGGGTGCAAAAGACCACCCACGTCCGCACCGGCACACCCCGCGCGGGTGGGTCAATTCCCGGCCGCCTTCTTGCCGGTCTTGCCGTCGGCCTGGGCCTGGGTGTAGCCCTGGCTGTACCCGGCCGTGTGGCCGCGCTGGTAGCCGACCTTCTGGCCGCGGGCGAAGCCCCTCTTGTAGCCGTGCTGGTAGCCCTTGTGCTCGCCGGACGAGAAGCCCTTGCGCTGGCCGGCGGCCTTGCCCGAGTGGCGGCCCTGCTCGAGCCCGGCCGTCAGGCCGCGCTGGTAGGCGGCCTGCTGGAGCGTTGCGACCCGGTCGGATGTGTACCCGCCGGTCGCACCGAGCGACCATGCGGCGACGCCGACCGCGGTGGCGACCGCCGCGGTGAGGCCGAACGCGAGCAGCAGTCCGGCCACGCTGAGGCGTGGCAATGTTGCAGGGATGCGAATAGACCCAAACACGGCAAGAGCAACGCTTATCCGTTGCACTCGATAATCCTTCAACTGGATGCAATTTGCAAGCGAAATCGCGCCGGTTTGCAGGGGCTTATGCCGAGAGGCGCGCGAGGGCGGCGTCGATGCGCGCTAGCGACTCGTCGCGGCCGAGCAGCTCAACGCTCTCGTAGAGGCCCGGCGCGACCGTCTTTCCGGTCAGCGCGACCCTGACCGGCGTGTAGAGCACGCGAGGCTTCACGCCCTCCTTCTCGCACGCGGCGGCCAGCGCAGCGTGGATCGATTCGGCCTCCCATGCGGCGACGCCGGCGAGCGCCTCACGGGCCGCGGTGAGCGAGCGGGGCGCGGCCGTATCGCCCTCGACCCGCGCCCACGCGGCGGCGTCGACCTCGACCGGGCCGAACAGGAATCCGGCGAACCCCTCGAACTGGCCGAGCGTGCGG
>JBOHBE010000173.1:0-26255 GCA_050698235.1 Gaiellales bacterium | reverse complement strand
CTGTTCGAGGTGAAGGACGCACTCCAGAAGAAGGGGCGCTACTCCGCGCGGGTCGAGAAGAAGCGGCTGGTGCTCGGATACGAGCGCGAGACGTTCCAGCGCGCGACCGCGATCTCGGCCAGTGCGCCCGCGAAGATCGACGAGCACGGCCTGACCTTCGCGGCTCACATCGAGCCCGGCAGCGAGTGGACAACAGACCTCGACGTGGTCCCGGCCGCGGGTGCGAGCGGAGCGTTCGTCCGGCCGAAGTACGCGCGCGGTGAGAGGCGGGCCCGGCCGAACATGGAGCGCAGCCTCGAGGCCTGGGTCGAGGATGCGCCCCGGCTGGAGTGCGATCTTGACTCGCTGCGGTCGACCTACCACCGGAGCCTCGTCGACCTCGCAGCGCTGCGGTTCTCGCCGCCCGTCGCGGGACGGGGCAAGTCGCTTCCGGCCGCAGGTCTGCCCTGGTTCATGACCATGTTCGGCCGCGACAGCATCTTCACGAGCCTCCAGGCGCTCCCGTTCACGCCTGAGCTCGCCGCCACGACGCTGCGCGCGCTCGGAGACTGGCAGGGGAGCCGCATCGACGACTTCCGCGACGAGGATCCCGGCCGCATCCCGCACGAGATGCGCTACGGCGAGATGACCGCCTTCGAGGAGCGACCGCACTCGCCGTACTACGGCGCCGCCGATGCCACGGCGCTCTACGTCGTGCTCCTCGACGAGTACGAGCGCTGGACGGGTGACACACGCCTCGTTCACGAGCTCGAACGCGAGGCGCGGGCGGCCCTGAACTGGATCGACGAGTACGGCGACCTGATGGGCAACGGGTACGTCTGGTACCAGCGCCGGAACGAAGAGACCGGCCTCGAGAACCAGTGCTGGAAGGACTCCTGGGACTCCATCTCGTACCGGGATGGGCGGCTGCCCGGCTTCCCGCGAGCGACCTGCGAGATCCAGGGCTACGCCTACGACGCGAAGGTGCGCGGCGCTCGCCTGGCCCGGACCATCTGGAAGGACCCGGCGCTCGCCGACAAGCTCGAGCGGCAGGCGGCCGACCTGAAGCGTCGGTTCAACCGTGACTTCTGGGTCGAGGACGGCGGGTACTTCGCGCTCGCGCTCGACACCGAGGGCAACCAGGTCGACTCGCTGACGTCGAACAACGGCCACCTGCTGTGGAGCGGCATCGTCCAGAAGTCGAAGGCGAAGGCCGTCGCGCGCCAGCTGCTGGGGCCGAGGCTTTTCTCGGGCTGGGGCGTCCGCACGCTCGCCGAGGGCGAGGGCCGGTATAACCCGATCGGCTACCACGTCGGCACGGTCTGGCCGTTCGATACGTCCTTCATCGCGTGGGGGTTGCGGCGGTACGGATTCAAGGAGGAGGCGGCCAGCCTGGCTGCCGGGATCCTCGACGCCGCGGCGGTCTTCAACGGGCGCCTCCCGGAGGCGTTCGGAGGCTACGAGCGGGGCGTCACCAAGTACCCGGTGCAGTACCCGACGGCGTGCAGCCCGCAGGCCTGGTCGACCGGAGCGCCGCTCCTTCTCCTGCGCACGATGCTCGGGCTGGAGCCCGTCGGAGACCAGCTCGTCGTCGATCCCGCGCTGCCCGAGAGCATCGGACTCCTTGCCCTGCTCGACATCCCGGGGCGCTGGGGCCGCGTCGACGCGTTCGCGCGCGGGCGGCTCCAGACGGGCGAACGGCTCGCCGGGGCCCGCGGCCGGTACCGCGTGTAGCCGGCCTCACGGCTTCTCGGCCACGAACGCGATCTTGCGGACGCGCCCGGTCTCGAGCCACTCACTCCAGAGCCGGTGAGAGGCCACGAGCTCGTCGAGCGCCCGGCGCCCGATCCGGGCGGCGATCGCCGTCGCGTCGGCGGCGAACGCGTCGACCAGCGCATCCGCCACAGCTCGGTGGGCCCCGCTCCAGTCGTCCTCCCAGCGGACGACCAACCCGACCCGCTCCAGCAGCGAGCGCATGTCCGCGGCCGGCGTGAGCCAGACCGTGTCGGCGTCGGGCATGCGCTCGCGCTCCGGCCCGGTCAGGGGCAGGCCCTCCTCCATGGTGAAGGCGAACCGCCCGCCGGCGGCGAGCGCCCCGGAGACCCCCTGGAGCAGCGCCGCCTTGTCTCGAAACGCGAGCATGGTCTCGAGCAGCAGCACCACGTCGAAGGTGCCCGGCGGGAGCGGCGGAACCTGCGCGACCTCGAAGCGGCACGAGAGGCCGCCGGCGCGCTCGCGTGCGATGTCGATGGCGCCGGCGCTCTGGTCGATGCCCAGATAGCCGCATCCCCGCTCCCGCGTGACGAGCCGTCCCGGCCCGGCGACTCCGCAGCACAGGTCGAGCACCGAGCCGCCCGTCGCGATGCCGGCCCGCTCCGCGAGCGCACGGATCTCGCCCGCGCGCATGAGGCTCTCCTGCTCGACATACTCGTCCGGGCCGTAGGCCGTTTCCCGGGCTCGCCGCAGGGCCTGGTCGAACGGAGCGCGGTCGTCCTGTTTCATGAGAACCGGATCACGCCTTCCACAGTAGATCCCTTCAGATGTTCGAGCGCGAAGGGAGGTTGCGAGCGCTTCAGGGGCCGGCGACCGGACTGGTCGCCCAGGTCCTGCTGCTCGCCGCGACGACGGCCGTCGGCGTCGGAGGCGCCGGGCTGTTCGTGGGAGCCGCGTGCGCGGTCACCCTGGACGGGGCGCTGGCGCGCGGCCTTCTTCGCAACCCTTCCGAGCGGCTGGGCCCGGCCGGCTGGGTGACGCTCGGCCGGGCGACGCTCGCCGTCGGCGTCGCGGCGCTGACCGCGGAGTCGTTCTTCACGGACGTGCCGGTCGCCGTGCTGGTCACGCTCGCCGCCGTTGCGCTCGTGCTCGACTACGTCGACGGATGGGTCGCGCGGCGCACCGCATCGGCGTCGGCGCTGGGCGCACGCCTCGACGGCGAGGTCGATGCGTTCCTGATCCTCGTCCTCAGCGTGTACGTCGCCCCGACGGCCGGGGCGTGGGTGCTCGCGATCGGCGCGGCCCGCTACGCGTTCCTCGTGGCCGGATGGCTGCTCCCGTGGATGCGCGCGCCGCTGCCGCGACGCGACTGGCGCAAGGTCGTCGCGGCGACGCAGGGCATCACGCTGACGATCGCCGCAGCCGGTGTCGTGCCCCCGGTCCTCATGCAGGTGGCCCTCGCCGGCGCGCTGGCTCTCCTCGCCGAGTCGTTCGGCCGCGACGTCTGGTGGCTTTGGCGCAGCCGGCACGCGGTCGAGGCCGCCCAGGCCGTGCCGAAGCGGGATCGCCGCGCGGAGGCCGCCGTCCTCACGGTGCTGGCCCTCCTGGTCGTGTGGGTCGCCCTCGTGGCCCCGAACCAGCCCAGGCATCTCACGCCGGACGCGTTCGTGCGGGTACCGCTCGAGGGCATCGTCGTCATCGCGCTGGCCCTCGTCCTGCCGGTGACCGCGCGACGCATCCTGGCCTGGGTGGTCGGCCCCGTCCTGGGCCTCCTGGTCATCGTGAAGCTGCTCGACTTCGGCTTCTTCACCGCCTTCGACCGGCCGTTCAACCCCATCGACGACTGGAGGTACACGTCGATCGGCATCGAGACGCTCCGCGCCTCGATCGGCCGCACCGACGCCAACCTCGCGCTGGTCGGCGTGGGGCTCCTCATCGTCGCGGCGCTCGTCCTCCCGACCCTGGCGGTGCTTCGTCTGACCCACGTCGCAGCCCGTCACCGCCGGTCTTCGCTCCGGGCGGTGGCGGCCCTCGGCGCCGTGTGGGTGCTCTGCTGGGCATTCGGCGCGGAGCTCGTCTCCGGCGCCCGCATCGCCTCGACGAGCGCCGCGGACATGGCGATCCAAGAGGTGCGCGCGGTGCAGGCCGGCCTTCGGGATCAAGCGCAGTTCGCGCGCGTGATCCGGCGAGACCGCTATCGCAACACACCGGGCAGCCGGCTCCTGACGGACCTCCGCGGCAAGGACGTCCTCCTCGTGTTCGTCGAGAGCTACGGGAAGGTCGCGGTCCAGGGCTCGTCCTTCTCGCCGGGCGTCGATGCGGTCCTCGACTCGGGGACGCAGCAGCTCGCGGCGGCCGGCTTCTCGTCGCGCAGCGGCTGGCTGACGTCGCCCACCTTCGGCGGCACGAGCTGGCTGGCGCACTCCACGCTCCAGTCGGGGACATGGGTCTCGAGCCAGGGCCGGTACGACGAGCTGGTCGCGAGCAATCGCCTGACGCTCAGCCAGGCCTTCGAGCGCGGTGGATGGCGGGCGATCGATGACGTGCCGTCGAACGACCGGTACTGGGCGCAGGGCTCGTCGTTCTACCACTACGACAAGGTCTACGACCGGCGCGACGTCGGGTACCGCGGCCCGACGTACGCGTACGCCTCCATGCCCGACCAGTACGTCCTCCTGGCACTCCAGCGCCTCGAGCTCGCGAAGGCCCACCGTCCCCCGCTGTTCGCCGAGGTCGACCTGGTGTCGAGCCACACGCCGTGGACGCACATCCCGCCGCTCGTCAAGTGGAGCGACGTCGGAGACGGCTCGATCTTCAACCGGCTGCCGGTCGACGAATCCGGCCTGAGCGACGTCAAGCAGGGGTACGGCAGGTCGATCGAGTACACGCTGCGCACCCTGTTCTCGTACGTCGAGAACTACGGCCGCAAGAACCTGGTGATGGTCGTGCTCGGCGACCATCAGCCGGCCACGGTCGTCACGGGGTACGGCGCGACCCACGACGTGCCGATCTCGGTCATCGCCCACGACCCGGCGGTGATGCGCCGGATCGGCGGGTGGGGCTGGATCGATGGGATGCGCCCCAGCCCGACGGCGCCGGTCTGGCCGATGAGCGCCTTCCGCGACCGATTCCTGGGCGCGTTCGGCTCGCAGCCGGGGCCTGGCGGCGCGGGGTGAGCGTCGACCTGAGACCGGCCGGTCGGGTGCGGGCCCCCACGCCCACGATTGCCGCCGTCCCCTCTGCCGACCCTCCGCGGACGTGGCTGGCCGGCCTCGACGGCATCCGCGGCCTGGCCGCGCTGTTCGTCGTCGTGAACCACGTCTTTCTGCGCGCGTTCCCCGGCTACCCGGTCGACAACGCGCCGTTCTGGGCCGGGTGGTTCATCTACGGGCGGTTCGCGGTCGTCGTGTTCATCGTGCTCTCCGGCTTCTCGCTGGCCCTGTCGCCGGTGCGCCACGGCTGGCAGCTCGGCGGCGTCTCCCGGTTTGCCCAGAAGCGGATCCGGCGGATCGTCCCGGCGTACTGGGCGGCCCTCCTCTTCAGCCTCGCGGTGGCGTGGCTGATCGTCCCGCAGCCGGGCCAGGGAGCGCCCGACCTCAGCTCGGTCGTCACGAACGGCCTCCTGGTGCAGAACCTCGTGAGCGCGCCGAGCCCCAACCGGGCGTTCTGGTCGATCGCGGTCGAGGCCCAGCTCTACCTTCTGTTCCCGCTGCTCCTGCTCACGGTCCGCCGCCGGGGCGCGATCTTCATGGTCGCGGCGGTCACGCTCGTCGTGGCGACGGTGGGGGTCATCGGCCCGCACATCGCCCATGTGGACTTCCTCGTGATCCAGTCGCCGCCCGACCTGGCCGCGCTGTTCGCGGTCGGCATCCTGAGCGCGGGCATCGTCGGCGCCGGCACGGCTCGCAGGTCGTGGCCGTGGGCGTGGCTCGCGCTCGCCGCGGCGGCTCCCGTGGCGGCGACGATCTGGTGGCAGGGCTCGGTGTGGACGCTCGACCACCTGCTCTGGGTCGACCTCATGCTCGGCCCGGCGATCGGGTGCCTGCTGGCCGGTCTGGCAACGGGGCAGCCGGCGCCGCTCCTGCGGCTGCTCGACACGCGGCCACTGCGCAGCCTCGGGTGGTCGTCGTACAGCCTGTACCTGACGCACGGCCCGATCGTCGTCGTCGTGTACGAGCGCGTCGTGGCTGGCAGGGTGAGCCCGGGCGTCCCGGCCTTCCTCGTCTCGCTCGCCCTCGTGCTGCCGTTGACGATCGCGTTCGCGCGGGTCTTCGCGGCGGTCTTCGAGACGCCGTTCCGCAGCGGCCAGAGCACGGGCCTCTTCCGTCAGTCGGTCCGAAACCGCGGCGAGAGCGCGTAGCGCAGGAGCACGACGTCGCCGATGCGGCGGACGTCCGCAAGCGTCGCGCGCCGGCCGGGGTTCCATGGGAACACGCCGTCTCGCACGAAGCGCGGCGCCTGCGAGTCGCCGACAAAGATCGGAGCGACGACGAGCTGGAGCTCGTCGGCGAGGTCGTCGGTCAGAAACTGCGTGTGCACCTTGCCGCCGCCCTCGACCATCAGCCGCTCCACGCCGCGATCCGCGAGGTCGGCGCTGAGCTTGCGCATCTGCACGATCCGGCCCCCGTCGACGATCGTCGCGACCGGCCCGAGCCGCGCCCGGGCGTCGACGACCCTGGGACTTGCGCAGTAGACGAGCTTCTCGGCATCGCCGGTCGTGAAGAAGTCGGCGCGCGCGTCGAGCTCGGCCCGCCGGGTCACGGTCACCTTCATCGGCGACGGCGCGAGCCCGCGCGCCGTGCGCTCCTCGCGGCGGGCCTGCGAGCGCACGACGAGCCGCGGGTTGTCCAGCCGCACGGTCGCCGCTCCGACCAGGATCGCGTCGCACGAGGCGCGGACCGCGTCGACCCGGTCGAAGTCGGCGTCGTTGGACAGGAGGAGGCGCGACGCGGCGCTCCCGATGTAGCCGTCGATCGACACGCTGCACGAGAGCAGGGTGTACGGGCGGTCATCCATCGCAAGCTCCGTCGCGCCGCGCCATGACCGCGACGCGGATCGGCTGCGCGGGTTCGCGCTGCACCCTGGCACGGGGGAGCCACGCCCACGCGAGGACGAGCGCGCCGGGCAGGCTCGCGACGAGCGCCATGATGCCGTAGGCGACCGCGGTGGCAACGCCCAGGCCCGCGCCCAGGCCGGCGGCGGCGAACACCCACGCCGTCGCCCCCTCGCGCGGCCCCCAGCCGGCCACGCTGGGCAGCACCATGGCGAGCATGGCGAGGAAGGCCAGCGGCAGCAACCGGGACACCGGCGCGGTGGCGCCGGCGGTGCGAGCGGCGATGACGAACGTGGCAGCGTGGCCGAGGACGACCAGGGCGGACGCGAGCACGACGACCGGGAACCGCCTGCCGGCGAGCAGCCCGTCGCGAACGTCGCGGGCCACCGCACCCCGTAGGCGCGCCCACCGGCCCACGCTCGGCCGCGCCCGGTCGAGGAGCGCGACGCCGACCGCCGTGGCGACGAGCGCGCCCGCCACCAGCGGCATGGACGACTGCACGGGCGAGGGCAGCGCGAGGAGGACGACGACAGTGAGGACGACCTGCACGAGCTGCCCTGCCGTGCGCTCCCATGCGACGGCTCGCAGGGCCCCACCGACGTCGCGCACGTCGCGGCCGTGACTGACGCCGCGGTGCACGTCGCCCAGGACTCCGCCCGGGAGCGTGAGGTTCAGGAAGACCGACCGGTAGTACGCCGCGACGGCAGCCGGGAGCGACAGGTCGACGCCCAGGCCACGCGCCACGATCGTCCACCGCCACGCACAGCAGATCGTGGTCACGACGCCGATGGCCGCGGCTGCCGCCAGAGCCCTGCCGTCGACCGCGCGGACGCCGTCGCGGAACGGGCCTGCGCCCAGGCGCCACACGACGACGGCGAGCGTTGCGGCGGCGCCGTCGGCGCGCGCCCACGCCCACATGGCCGGGCTGATCCTGTTCCTCACGGCAGCACCAGGAGGTCGGTGTGGCCGACGGTGACGTGGAGCTGCCCGGCTCGCACCTGCGTCCACCGGCGCTCGGCGTACGGCTCGAGCTCGGCGGCCAGCTCGACCTCCTGCTCCCCCGCGGCACCTACCCAGCCTGCGAGCCACTCCGCAGCCAGGTCGGCCTGGGCGGCGCCGAGCCGCCAGGGGCTGGGGCTGACGAGGACCTCGGCTCCCAGCCGGCGGAACTCCGAGACGGCGGCGGCGGCCGCGTCCGGCCCCAGCAGGCGTCCGGCGGCGGTCGTGCGGCGCTGGTGGGCGTCGAACGCGGCCGCCACGCGCGAGTCGACCGGATCCGCCGGGGCGAGCTCGACGCGGCCCGCGACGGTCAGCGTGAGCAGCACCGGACATCCGGCTGCGGCGCAGACGTCGACCAGCCGCGCCAGCTCGTCGCCGGTCATCAGGTCGAGCAGCGCGGACGCGGTGATGAGGGCCGCGCCGGCGAGGTCGTCGGGGTCGAGCTGGGTGATGTCGGCCCGCCTCGTCTCGACGACGACTGCGGCCCCGTCGGCGGCCGGGCCGGGGAGGTTCCCGGCAGCGGCCTCGAGCAGATCGGCGTCCCGGTCATGCACGACCCAGTGCTGCGGTCCGGGCAGGAGCGGCGCAAGCCAGCGGCCCATCGCCCCGGTGCCGCAGGCGAGGTCGTGGATCACCCGCCGACCGGTTGCCGGGAGGCGCCGCCGGACGTGCGCGACAAGGTCTCTGGCCCGGGCCGCAGCGTCGGCCGGCTCGCGGAGGTCGAGCCACTGCGAGCTGACGCGGATCTCCTTGACCGTCATCGCGCCGCTCCTGCCAGGACGCCCGAGAGCACGGACGTGGTGGTCGACCAGCGGGAGAGCGACGCGCGCCGCTCGCGCGCGGCCCGGCGCAACCGCCGCCGCAGATCGGCGTCGCCGAGCCACGCCCGAAGCGCCGCGCCGAGCGCAGCGGAGTCGCCGGGCGGAACGAGCAGCCCAGGGCGCGTCCCGTCGGCGCCGTGACCGAGGGCCTCCGGCACGCCGCCGACCTCGGCGGCCACGACCGGCAGGCCACGCGCCAACGCCTCGGTGACGACCATGCCGTACGTCTCGGCGCGCGAGGGCAGCACCAGCAGGTCGGCGGCGGCGTAGCTCAGGGCCAGATCGGCCTCGGTCTGCGGCCCCGGAAAGCGCACCCGCCCGTCCAACCCGCCCTCTCGAGCCAGGCGGCGGAGACCATCGGCAAACGCCGGGTCGCGGTCGAGGCTGCCCACGCACCGGCAGTCCCAGTGAAGGCCGGTCATCGCGGCGAGCGCATCGAGCAGGACGTCGTGGCCCTTGCCGGGGATCACCGCGGCGACCGAGAGCAACGCCCCGGCGGTCTCGGTTCCCGGTGCGAGGTCGGCGGCGTCGACCCCCGGCTCGGCGACGTGCACGCGAGCGCCGGGCAGCCCGTAGAGCTCGAGAAGCCTTCGCCGAGCCCACCGGCTGGTCGTGACGACCGAAGCGGCGGCCCCGAGGACGGCGCGCTCCTGCGCCCGGTCATCCTCCCAGCCGTGGCCGAGGGGCATGTGCACGAGCACCACCAGCCGCAGCCGGTTCGAGTGCGGCCCCAGCACCCCCGGGGCTGTCGAGGCGACCAGCCCGTCGAGCAGCACGACGGTGCCGTCGGGGATCTGGTCGACGACGCCCGCGAGGGCGGCGTAGGACGGCGCGCCGGGCCGCGGCCAGGAGCCGGGCACTGGGTGGACGTGCACCGACCAGCCCGCGTCACCGAGCTCGCGGCACACCCGGCGGTCATAGGCGTTGCCTCCGCTCGGCCGGGCGGGGTCGTCGATGCCGTCCGGCACCACCACGTGCACCGTCGTCACAGCGCTCGCTCGTAGGTCGCCCAGGCGACATGCGACTCGTGAAGCGTCACGACCAGCCCGTCGAGCTCCCGGGCGGAGTCGCCGAGAGCGCCCGCGTGCACGCGCTCGGCGAGCCGGTCCGCGACCACGCGGGCGAGCGCCTCCGTCGAGGTGTTCATGCCCGCGAACGCCGGGTCGTCGTCGAGGTTCGTGTAGTTGAGCTCGGCCACCACGGCGTGCAGCTCCTCCGCGGCCCGGCCGATGTCGACCACGATGCCGTCGGCGTCGAGGTCGGCGCGGCGGAACGTGGCGTCGATGACGTAGGTCGCGCCATGGAGCCGCTGGGCAGGCCCGAACACCTCGCCCTGGAAGGAGTGGGCGATCATCATGTGGTCGCGGACGGTCACGCTGAACACGGGCTCACCCCTCGCCGTAGGTGATCGTGTGGCAGAGCGCCGGCAGGCTCCCGGCGGCCAGCCGGGCCATCACGTCGGGCAGCTCGTCGAAGCGCGACTCGCCGGTGAGGAGCGCGTCGAAGGCGGGGTCGCGCAGTAGCTCGAGCGCGAGCCGTAGCCGGTCGGCCATCGTGCGGCGTCCGGCGCGCGCCGGGGACACGGTGCCGACCTGGCTCGACCGGATGCCAAGGCGGCCGGTGTGGAACGCCCCGCCCAGAGAGAGCCGGACCTCGGTGTCGCCGTACCAGCTGAGGTCGATGACGGTGCCCTCGGGAGCGAGCAGGTCGAGCGACAGCTGGAGTCCGGCGGACGTCGCGCTGGTGTGGACAACCATGTCGCGGCCGTCGGCGGCATCGGCCGGCAGCGCGAAGTCGACGCCGAGGGCGTCCGCGACGGCGGCCCTGCCGGCATCGACGTCGACGAGCGTCACGTCCACGCCCGGGAACCGGCCGAGCAGCCGCGCGACGCAGCAGCCGACCATCCCGGCGCCGACGACCGTGACCCGGTCACCGACCAGCGGGGCGGCATCCCACAGGGCGTTGACGGCGGTCTCGACGGTACCGGCGAGCACAGCCCGAGCCGGAGGCACGCCCTCGGGCACGACCGACACGGCGCCGGCCGGGACGACGTAGGCGGTCTGGTGCGGGTAGAGGCAGAAGACCGTGCGGCCGCGCAGCTCCGGCGGCCCCTGCTCGACGGCGCCGACGCTCAGGTAGCCGTACTTCACGGGCCCGGGGAAGTCACCCTCCTGGAACGGTGCGCGCATGCTCGCGTACTGCGCCGGCGGCACGCCGCCCCGGAACACCAGCGCCTCGGTGCCGCGGCTGACGCCCGACCGCGTGGTGCGCACCACCACGTCGTCGCGCCCGGGCTCGGGCAGGCTCACGGGCCGGATCTCCCCGCAGCCCGGCTCACGCAGCCAGAACGCGAGTGCGATCGCGCGATCGCCGATCATCGACGAGTTGCCGCCGTGCACGTCGCGGACATGTTCGCACGCTCCTCCCACCAGAGTGCTTTCCGGGAGTACGCGAAAAGGCCGCCGGCGGATTCAGCAGTCGGGGATCTGCAGCGCGAACTGGGTGTGATCGATCATGACGAGGGCCGCGGCCCCGGAGCGGACGAACTCGTCCACCGCCCTGGTCACGCCATCGTCCCACCAGCCCTCGAGGCCGTAGTCGTCGCCGCCGATGAGCCCGCCCGGGCGCACCTTCGGCGCCCATGCCGCGAGATCGGCCCGGACGTACTCCTCGTAGTGGTTGCCGTCGATGTAGACGAAGTGGAAGTACGCGTCGGGGAAGTGCGGCGCGGCCTCGGTCGAGGGAAGGCGGTGGACCTGGACGACTCCTTGTTCGCGCGTGCGTGCGAATCGGTCGAGCACGCCTCGATGCACCGCATCCGCGTCGGCCTGCCCGTGCTCGAGCTTGCCGCCGTACCAGGCGTCGTCGTACGCGTGGCCTTGCATCGAGCGCCAGGGGTCGATCAGATGCAGCTCGGCCGGACCGACAGCGTCGAGGATCCGCTGCGAGAAGTCGCCCTTCCAGACGCCGATCTCGGCGCAGATGCTGCCGGAAGGCACCATGCTCAGCAGGTGCGAGCGGCCACGCGCCACCGTGACCCGGTCGAGCCTGCCCTTGATCCTGTCGGTGACTCTCACCGCCACGCTCCGCTCGTGCCAACCATCACGAGTCGTGATGATACGCGCCGACAAGGACGCCGTGTCCGCGCGGCTGCCTCCGCGGCTACGCCGACCAGCGGAAGCCGGTGGCTTCGGGGCGGGGCGCGAGCGGACTCCGGGGCAGGCTCCCGGAGGGGTCGTCCTCGTTGTAGGAGCTCGGCGCCACGTCGTTCGGAGCGTCGGCGTGGAACAGCGCCGCGAGCAGCTCGATCTGACCGCGGCCCACGCCCAGCTCGCCCATGCCGCCGCCGTACATCGGCCGCCGCTCCCGCGCGCAGCGCGCGTACACCTCGAGCAGCGGGCGCAGGCTTCCGATCCGCGACGGCTTGACGTTCACCACGCGATCTTCTCGGCCGTGACCAGACGACGCGCGCCGTCCTCGCCGGAGACGGTCACCGTGTTGGCATCCGTGAACTGCCCCGTGCCCGTGAGGATGCGGACGTGGTTTCGCGAGAGCTGGTCGTGGACGACGTCGACCTCGCGCTTGATCACCGCCTGCGTGCGCCAGAAGAGATCCGAGACGGTGACGTCGTCCTTCACCCTGTAGCTGTCGCCGTACATCGAGCGCTGCGTCATCCCGGTCAGGTACATGACGGCCTCGCGGAGGGTCTTCGAGGGGATCGTTCCCGAGCTGATGCACACCCCTCCGACCATCTGCTGCTGCTCGACGATCGCGACCCGGCGTTGCAGCTTGGCCGCCTGGATGGCTGCCTTCTGCCCGGCCGGGCCCGAGCCGATCACGAGCAGATCGAAGTCGTGGGCCATGATCCTGCGGAGACTAACCAACCGCGGAGCCCGCCACGCGCCTCTTCACCACCTCGCGATAGGGTGGCCGCCGTGGCCGAGATCGTCCTGGATAGCGTCCGCAAGGTGTACCCGGATGGCACGGAGGGAGTCGCGGGCGTCGACCTCGTGATCCCCGACGGCCGGCTCGCCGTGCTGGTCGGGCCGTCGGGCTGCGGCAAGACGACGCTCCTTCGGTGCGTCGCCGGCCTCGAGGCGATCACGGGCGGCACCGTCCGGATCGGCGACCGGGTCGTGAACGACCTCTCGCCGAAGGATCGCGACCTGGCGATGGTCTTCCAGGACTACGCCCTCTACCCGCAGATGTCGGTCTACGACAACATGGCGTTCAGCTTGAAGCTGCGGCGGATGCCGAAGGCGGATGTCCGCCGCCGGGTCGACGAGGTGGCGCGCACTCTGGGGCTCGCGGACCTCCTGGTCAAGAAGCCTGGCCAGCTCTCCGGCGGCCAGCGCCAGCGGGTCGCGATGGGCCGCGCCATCGTCCGCAAGCCCCAGGCGTTCCTTATGGACGAGCCGCTCTCGAATCTCGACGCCAAGCTGCGGGTGCAGATGCGCTCCGAGCTTCGCCGCACGCAGCGCGATCTCGGCGTGACCACGATCTACGTCACCCACGACCAGACCGAGGCGATGACGATGGGCGACCTGGTCGCCGTGATGAGCCGCGGGGCCCTCCAGCAATGGGACGAGCCGGGTGCCCTCTACGACCGCCCGGCCAACCTGTTCGTCGCAGCGTTCATCGGCTCACCCGCCATGAACATGGTCGCGGCGCGCCTCGTCGCGGACGGCGCCGAGCTCGCGGTCGAGTTCGCGGGCTCGAGGCTGGCGGTCGACCCTGCGGCCGCCGCCTCCCGGCCGGGCCTTGGCGCCTATGCCGGCCGCACGGTGATCGTCGGCGTGCGACCGGAGGCACTCGAGGACGCGGACGTCGCGCGCGACGCGCCGCCGGGCCGGCGGCTGGACGTCGTGCCAGAGCTGTGCGAGGCGCTCGGGTCTGACGTGCTCGTGCACTTCGCGCTCGACGCAGCGTCTGTCATGACCGACGACGGCGCGGATCCGGCGGCGGACGTCCGCTGCCAGTGGGTTGCCCGCGTCGGCCCGCGCTCGTCCGCGTGCGAGGGAGCGCCGCTGACGCTCATCGTCGACACCGGCCAGCTCCACTTCTTCGATCCCGAGACCGGCGCCGCACTGACCGCCTGAGGCCGGGTGGGCTAGGTGGTGGCGAACGTGGCGGCCGGCGGGATGCTCGCCGCCAAGCGCTCGGCGTCGGGCGTGATCCCAGCATGGTCGAACGCGAAGAGGAGCGCCCCGACGACCGGCTCGTGCGTCGCCGGCACCGGGCGCCCACCGGGGACGCGCTCCATCAGCGTCTCGGCCAGGAGTCGAGACGGGTGGCGGAAGACGCCGCCTGCGATGACCACCGGGAACTCGCCGCCGAGAAGGCCCACGCGCTCGGCGCAGACGCGGGTCTGATCGCCCAGGATCCGGCCCTGCTCGGCGACGATGGCGAGCGCCACCTCGTCGCCGGCCTCCGCCTGGTCGAGCACCGCCGGCGCGAGCCGCTCGGCGGCGTTCTGGCCGGGGCCGTCGCGGCGGGTCAGCTCGTGCAGGAGCGCCATCGGGTCGGCGACCGAGTAGGTGTCGAGCGCCCGGCGCGTGAGTGAGGTCTCGGGGCCGATGCCGAGATCGGAGCGCCACACCGCGGCCAGCGCCTCGCGCCCCAGCGGCCGGGCGCCGCACGAGTCGGGCCAGAAGCCCAGGTGGAAGACGTCGCCGGCGGCGTTCCGGCCGCTCGACACCCCGTACGTGCCGCAGACGACGGCGGTCCCGACCCCGTCGGGCGTGCCGGCGCGGATCGCCCCGACGGCGTCGTTTACGACGAGCGGCGCTGCGGCGAGATCGAGGCTGTCCGGAAGCCGCCGCCGCAGGAGCTCGAAGTCCTCGGGCCAGTCCGCCCCCGCAAGGCTGAAGCACGATGCCCGGACATCGGCGCTCGACGCCCCTGCCGCGGCGAGCGCGGCGTTGGCGGCCACACTGATCTCGGCCAGAGCAGCGTCGACCGAGTCGGCGTTGTAGAGATCGGAGTTGCCGGAGCGGCCGGCGCCGAGAATCGCGCCGTCGGGCGCCGCGACGAGTGCGATCGTCTTGGTGTTGCCGCCGTCGGCGCCGAGGAGGAGGGTTCCCGCCACCGCTAGGCCGCGAGCCGGTCCGGGAGCAGGTCCCGGTGGGCCGCCAGGAGCTCGCCGTACAGCCGCTCCGCCAGGTCGAGCCGCATGACCAGCGGGTTGGCGGCGAGCGCGCGGACGGCATCGCGCCGGCGGCCGGACCAGGCCGCCTCGGCCGCCACCGCCTGGTACTCGGCGAGCATCTCGACCAGGCCGCGCACGTGCGCGGGGAGCGGCGGCGCCTGAAGCGGCTCGATCCCGGCCCGGTTGCACCGCCCCCACACCTCGACGACAAGATCGTCGGGGAACCCGGCGAGCGCGCCGCCGGCGTTCGGGACGTTCACCGGGTGCACCTCGTCCTTGTCGTTGAAGATGGCGTCCATCACGTCGATCGCGAGCTCGAGCTCGTGGATGCCCCCGCGCGAGCGGCGCGGGTCGAGCTGCGGGTCGTCGGTCGCCGCCTGCTCCTCGTAGTGGCGCCAGTAGTCCGGCGCCCAGCTCATGATGTCCTCGGCCCGGGTGGTGGGCCTCGCCGCGAGCTCCGAGACGATCTCGTCGCGGAAGTAGTAGTACATGAAGTACTCGGCGGGGATCGACCCCATCGCCGCGCCCAGGCGCAGGAGCCTGCGGCCGATCGGCGAGAGCCCGGGATCGTCGTGGCGCCGCTCCCACGCGGCCTCGATGTGGGGGATGGCGTCCTCGCCGTCGTAGGTGTGCTCGACGCTCCAGCAGCCGTGGTTCAGGCCAACCATCGTGGCCGACAGCTTCGCCGGGTCGAGCTCGGCATACTCGGCCATGTGGTCGACGAAGTAGATCGGCCCCTCACACAGCGACACGCACCTGATCGGCGAGTGGTGGGTGACCGCCTCGGCCACAAGGTTCACCGGGTTCGTGTAGTTGAAGAGCCACGCGCCGGGGCACACGTCCTCCATCTCGGCGCAGATGTCCTTGAGGACGGCGATCGCGCGGAGCGCCATGAAGAACCCTCCCGGCCCCTGCGTCTCCTGGCCGATCACGCCGTGGTTCAGCGGGATGCGTTCGTCCTTGGCCCGGGCGCCGAACCCGCCGGGGCGAAACGACGAGAGGACGGCGTCGCAGTCGCGAAGCGCGGCCCTGCGGTCGGTGGTCGCCGTGATCGTGAGGTCGACGCCGCGGGCGCGGGCCATCTTCTGGGACAGCGTCCGGATCAGCTCGAGCCGGTCGGCGTCGAGGTCGACGAGCACGACCTCGGATCCCTCGAAGTCGGCTGCGTTGTGGACGAGCGAGGCCATCGTCCCCGCTCCCCGGGTCGAGCCTCCGCCGATGTACGCCAGCTTGATCCGGGCCACGCTACCCCTTCACGGCTCCCGCGAGCATCCCGCGGATGAAGTGCCTCTGGAGGAAGATGTACACGATCACGATCGGCGCGGCGACCAGCACGGACGCCGCCGCGACCTTGGTCGGATCGCCTGCCCGGACGGCGCCGGCGAAGAAGCTGAGGCCGAGCGGCGCGGTCTCCTTGGACGGCGCCCCGCTCACCAGGACGAGCGCGAGCAGGAACTCGTTCCACGTGTACGTGAATACGAGCGCGCACAGCGTGAGCAGCGCCGGACGGGCCTGGGGGAGGAGCACGCGGACGAGCACGGTGAAGCTCGAGGCGCCGTCCATGCGCGCGGCCTCGACGAGCGCCGGCGGCGTCGAGCGGAAGAACGCCCGCATCCAGAAGGTGCCGAACGCGACCGACTGGCCGATCTGCGGCAGGATCAGCGACCAGTACGTGTTCAGGAGGCCGAAGTCCTTGAAGTCGTAGTAGAGCGGGATGACCGACGCCTCGTACGGGAAGATGATCCCGAGCAGGAAGAGGCCGAAGAGCCAGCGGTCGCCGCGGAACCTCATCGTGCCGAACGCGTACCCGGTGCTCAGTGACAGGACGCCCGAGACGACCGTGACCGCCGTCGCGACGATGAAGCTCGACTTGAGCCCCGTCCCGAAGTTGCCCTCCGTCCAGGCCGCGCGGAAGCTCGAGAGGCTCGGGTCGGTCGGCCACGCGAAGCCGGTCACCAGGTCGTTCTTGGTGTGCAGGGCGAGGAACAGGATCGAGAGCACGGGGTAGATCGCCCCGATCGCGAACGCGGCGAGGACGGCGTAGGTGACCGTGCGCTCGACCCGGGCCGCGCTCACCGCTCGTCTCCCCGCGAGCTGACGTAGAGCACGATCCCGGCCAGCGCGAAGATCGCGGCCGTCAGGATGACCGCGATCGCCGCCGCGTACCCGACCCGGTTGAACACGAAGGCGTTCTCGTAGAGGTAGAGCGACGGGACCGTCGTGGCGGTCCCCGGCCCGCCGTGGTTCGTGTTGAAGATCAGGTCGAAACTGCGAAGGGCGCTGATCGTGGTCAGGACGAACGCGACGACGATCTCGTTGCGAAGCCCGGGCAGCGTCACGGCGAAGAACTCGCGCACACGGCCGGCGCCGTCCACCCGAGCCGCGTCGTACAGGCTCTCGGGGATCTTCTGCGCGCCGGCGAGGAAGAGCAGCATGCAGAGCCCGTAGGTCACCCATGTCCCGATGGCGCCGATCGACGGCAGGGCCCAGGTGAAGTCTGCGAGCCAGGGGCGGGCGAGTGCGCCGAGCCCAACGACGCGGAGCGCGTGGTTCAGCGGCCCGTCGTCGGCGTAGATCCAGACCCATGCCTGCGCGACGACGACGCCGGCGATCATCTGGGGGAGGAAGAGCGCGGCCCGGAAGAACGTGAAGCCGCGGATCGCGTGGCGTGTCAGAAGGGCGGTGAGCACAAGCCCCAGCACCACCGGGATGACGGCGTAGAAGACGATCAGCACCGCCGAGTGCCCGAACGACCGGCGAAGGAGCGGGTCCGAGAACGCCTCGCGGTAGTTGGCGAGGCCGACGTAGTGCCCGACCGTGATCCCGTCCCACTCGAAGAACGACAGCTCGACCGTGTGCAGGAGCGGCCCGAGCGTGAACAGCAGATAGAACGCGAGGCCGGGGAGGATGTAGAGCCACGCCACGTTTCGCGGGGCGCCCGGTGCCTGCGGCGCGGCGCGCTGGCGTTCCGCGCCGTCGGCCGGGCGTGTCGCGGGCCCGCTCTCCGTCACGCTACTGGTGGAGCGTCTTGTCGAACGTCGCCCAGTCGTCCTGCACGGCCTGCGCCATCGCCTGCGGCGTCGTCCGGCCGGCGAGGAGCTCCTGGAACTGTGCGCCGAGCGTGTCGTACATGGTCGGAGAGGCCCAGTCGGTGTAGAACATGAGGCCGCCGTCCGACGCGACCTGCTGCCACGCGCTCGTCACCTGGGCGAGGTAGGGATCCGCCGCCGGCTTGACGGCGTCGTTGATCGCGGGGATCTGCTGCTGGCTGTACATCAGCCTCTGCGCGACCGGCGAGCCGATGACGTAGTTCAGCCAAGCGGCGGCGACGTCTGGGTGCTTCGTGTTGGCCGAGATGTGCCACGGCCCGGAGGTGGCCCCGACGCCGGCCCAGGTGCCGCTCGGGCCGGGCGGGATGTTCGTGACGGCGACGTCCGACCCGAGACCCTCGTGGATGATCGACGCGTCCCAGTCGCCTCCGATCCAGAACACCCCGTGCCCCTTGGCGAACGCGGCCGCCGACGCGTCGTTGGTGATCTGGTTCATGTCGTCGTTGAAGTACCCGTTCTTGCCCCACGACTGAAACACCGTGAGCGCCTTCACGTTGTCCGTCGTGTTCCACGTCGAGCCCGGGACGTGCTGGATCCAGTCACGCTCGGCCTGCACGCCCGTGTACGCGGCCTGGATGCCGCCGAAGATGTGGATGGCGCCGTAGCCCTCCTGGTTTCCCTCCTCGATGACGGGCTCGCTGCTCGGGAGCTTGGCGCGGATCTGCGACAGCATGTGGTTGAAGCCGTCGAACGTGGTCGGCATGGCGGCGGGGTCGAAGCCGAGCTGCTGGAGCTTCGCCGTGTTGACGTACATGTTCACGTTCTGGCCGGTCTGCGCGACGCCCCAGATCGGCCCTTTCCCGAACGTCTTCCCATCGGTCGTCCAGCGGAAGATCGACCACGTCGAAGGCGAGTACCACTTCTCCCAACCGTACGCCTTGACATAGCGGTCGAGCGGAAGGATCAGGTGGGCCTTCACCAGCTGGGCGTCGGTCTGGTAGCCCTGGTTCCCCTCCGTGAGGTCGGGCCCCTGGTCCGAGGCAAGGGCCCGTGGGATGACCTTGAGGAGCGTGTCCGACGACTGGAACCGCAGGTCGATCGTCACGTTCGGGTACTGCTTCGAGAAGTTCGCCGAGAGCTCTTTCAGTACGGGCTCGAGACCGGGATCCTGGTTGTCGTACGACCAGATCGTGAGCGAGACCGGACCGAGCTTGTCGAAGCCCGACGTCTTCACGGCACCCGACGGGGCGGCCCCTCCCGAGTCGGGCGACACGCCGGGGGTGCCGCCGCATCCGGGCGCCGCCATGATCACTGTCGCCGCCGCGATCGCCAGAAGTGTCGAGGCAGGGTGCCGGGTCATCTGCTCCCCCGTCGGTTGGGCTCGGCGGGCTGACTATATCGACCGGCTCTCGGCGTCGGCCGTGATGCGAGTACCGCGAGTTGCCAGGGGCTGGAAGCGGCGCTGGGCGATCGCCGTCGGCACCACCGCCGAGAGCACGACAACTGTGAGCAGGAGCGAGAACTGGGTGCGGTCGATGATGCCCGCCTGCAGCCCGTAGAGCGACGTGATGGTGCCGAACGTGAGCCCGGTCGACATCAGGAGCGTCGTGAACGCCGCGTCGGGCGAGCAGTAGCGCCGGGCGAGCGGGTAGACGCCTGCCAGCTTCGGCAGCATCTTCGCGGCGACCAGGAGGGCGAGCAGCCCCAGGTTCGCCCACACCGAGCCGAGTGAGAGGTTGAGCCCTCCCTTCATGAAGAAGAACGGCGTCAGGAAGGCGAACGCGACGACGCGGAGGCGCTCCTGCTCGAGGCGGTGGGTCGCGTAGTGGCCGCTCATCGCCAGGCCGAGCACGAACGCGGGGAGCACAGCCTGGCTGCTGGCCCGCCCGCCGAGGTACATGAGCACGAACAGTGTCGCGAAGACCAGCTTGATCTCGGGCTCGATGACCCGGTCGCCGTATCGCCCGAAGAACCAGGGCGCGATCCGGGGGATGCCCCAGATCACGAGCACCGAGACGCCGGCGAACGGGACGATCCAGATGTTCGGCGTGACGAAGAGCACCGACAGCCCGATCACCGTCAGGATGTCGGTCACGAAGGTCGCGGCCATGATGCGCTTGCCTGTCACCGACCTGGTCAGCCCGGTCTCGACGAGCACGGCGTAGACGACTGCCAGGCTGGTCGTCGAGAGGGCGAGGCCGCCGATCTCGGCCTGCTCCCTCGTCCAGCCGGCGGCCCAGTACGCCGTCGCCATCGCCACCAGGAAGGGCGCGACGAACGACACGGCGCCGATCGAGATGCTGGCCCGCCACTCCCGCTTGAACTGCGGCACGTCCACCTCTGCTCCGGCGAGGAACGTGAGGACGACGCCCGCGAACGTGCCGATGAACGCGAGCCAGTCGGGGATCGCGATCGTGAACGCGTTTCCGACCGCGACTCCGGCCGCGAGCTCGATCAGCGCGACCGAGAGGCCGATCTCGATCGAGATGGTGCTCGCGAGCAGGATCGTGATCGCGAGGACAGATGCAAGGGCCAGGTCGCTCACCGCTCCACCTCCAGGGTCGTGCAACAGAGGTAGAGGCCATCAGCCCTGAGGGCGGTTGGACGCGAGCCTCATCGCGTTGCCGGGATCCTACTCCGCGATTGCTAGCCTGAGCCCGGTGACGAAACTCCGCTCGATCTTCCAAAGGCACGAGCGCCGCGTCTGGATCATCTGGGCCATCGGCGTGCTCGTCCTCATCGCGACGCCGTACGCGCTCTCCGACCCCGCGCTCCTGGTCTTCGTGTTCGACCCTGAGCTGCTGGCGCTGGCGACCCTGGTCGGGGTGGCCCTCCTACGCGAAAGCCTCTCGCTCCACGTCGTGCACCTGCGCGCGATCCTGGCGCTACGCCGGTAGCGCGCTCAGACGACGAGGAGCCCGTGCGAGATCGTGACCGCCGGCCCGCCGACGTGCACGGCCTCCGGCTCGACGCGCAGCTCGACATCGCCCCCGCGGTCCGACGCCTGCCGCGCGCGGAGCCGCGTCTTTCCGAGCCGCTGCGCCCAGAGCGGCCCCAGGCTCGCATGCGCCGATCCGGTCACGCTGTCCTCGGGGATGCCGACGCTCGGACAGAAGAACCGTGACGTGAAGTCGACCTCGTCTCCGCCGGCGGCCGTCAGGATGACGCCGCGCGCGTCCATCGCCGCCACCACGTCCATGGCCGGCGCCGCGTCCACCACGGCGGTCGGGTCGTCGAGCACGAGCAGGTAGTCGAGCGGGGTGCGCCAGACAGACGCTACGGAGGCTCCGACCGTCTCGACCAGCCCGGGAGGAGGCGACGCCTCGGCCACGGCGCCCGGCTCGAGCGCGACGAAGATCAACCCGTTCTCCCGAGCGGCCCCGATCTCGCCGGCCCGGGTCTGGAACGTCACGCTCGTCCCCGGATCGCCCATCCCCGTCTCCCACAGCACGTGCGCGGCCGCGAGCGTCCCGTGGCCGCACAGCTCGAGCTCCGTCTGGGCCGTGAACCAGCGCAGGCGCCACTCGCCTTCCGCGGGGACGACGAAGGCCGTTGCGGGCATCCCGAGCTCAGTCGCGATCGCCTGGAGCCAGGCGCTCTCCTCCTCGGCCTCGAGTACGCAGACCGCAGCGGGGTTGCCCGCGAACGGGCGCGCCGTGAAGGTGTCGACGTGAAAGAGCGGCAGCGTCATGTCGCGCCGTCCGGGCCGGCGGCGCGCACGGCCTCGAACGCCGCCGCCGCGGCCCCGAGGTCGTCGCGGCTGTGGGCCGCCGACATCTGAGTCCGGATCCGCGCCTTGCCCTGCGGCACGACCGGGTAGGTGAAGCTCACCGCGTAGACGCCGTGGTCGAGCAGTCCGTGCGCGAACCGCCCGGCGGCGACCGCATCGCCGAACATCACCGGGACGATCGGGTGCTCTCCTGGCACGATCTCGAATCCCGCGCCCGCCATCCGCTCGCGGAACCAGGCCGTGTTCTCGGCGAGCCGCGTGCGCAGCTCGTCCGAGGTCTCGAGCAGGTCGAGCGTGGCGAGCGCCGCCCCGACGATCGGCGGGGCGAGGCTGTTCGAGAAGAGGTACGGGCGTGAGCGCTGGCGCAGGATCTCGACGATCTCGCGGCGCCCGGAGGCGTACCCGCCCGACGCGCCGCCCATCGCCTTCCCGAGTGTCCCGGTGACGACGTCGACCCGGTCGGTGACGCCGAAGTGCTCGGGCGTCCCGCGGCCGCGCGGCCCGACGAACCCGACCGCGTGGGAGTCGTCGACCATGACGAGCGCGTCGTGCCTCGCGGCCAGGTCGCAGATCCCGCTCAGGTTGGCCAGATAGCCGTCCATCGAGAAGACGCCGTCGGTGGCGATCAGCCTGTGGCGCGCGTCGGCCGCCTCGCCCAGGCACCGCTCCAGATCGTCCATGTCGCCGTTTCGGTACCGCAGCCGGCGCGCCTTGCAGAGCCGGATGCCGTCGATCACCGAGGCGTGGTTCAGCTCGTCCGAGATGACGGCGTCGTCCGCCGTGAGGAGCGCCTCGAAGAGGCCGGCGTTGGCGTCGAAGCACGACGAGTAGAGGATCGTGTCCTCGGTGCCGAGGAACTCCGAGATGCGCCGCTCGAGGTCGCGGTGGATGGTCTGCGTACCGCAGATAAACCTGACCGACGCCATCCCGAACCCCCACCGGTCGAGGGCCGCGTGGGCGGCGGCGACCACGGACGGGTGGCTCGCGAGGCCCAGGTAGTTGTTCGCGCACAGGTTGAGGACGTCGCGGCCGTCCACGCGCACGTGGGCGCTCTGCGCCGTCTCGATCTCCCACTCGTCCTTGTAGAGCCCCGACTCGCGCAGCCCCGCCAGCGTCCCCTCGAGCTCCTCGCGGAGCGTGCTCATGCGTCCTCCCAGCTCATGACGATCTTGCCTGACTGCCCGGACCCGGCCGTGGCGAACGCCTCCTCGTGATCGCGGTACGAGAAGCGATGCGTGATGACCGGCGTGATGTCGAGCCCCGACTGGAGGAGCACGGTCATCTGGTACCAGGTCTCGTACATCTCCCGGCCGTACACGCCGCGCAAGGTCAGCATGTTGGTGATGACGGTGCTCCAGTCGAGCGCGAACTCCTCGGACGGGAGGCCCAGCACGGCGATGCGCCCGCCGTGTGCCATGCCGGCGACCATCGCGTGGAGCGCATCGGGGCTGCCCGACATCTCGAGCCCGATGTCGAAGCCCTCGGTCATACCGAGGTCGCGCTGCACGCCGTCGAGGTCGCGGTCACGAGGGTCGACGGCGACGGTCGCGCCCATCCGCCCGGCGAGGTCGAGCCGGTAGGGGTTGAGGTCGGTGACGACCACGTGCCGCGCGCCGGCGTGCCGGACGACCGCCGCGGCCATGCAGCCGATCGGCCCCGCGCCGGTGATGAGGACGTCCTCGCCCAGGACAGGAAACTGGAGCGCGGTGTGGACGGCGTTTCCGAACGGGTCGAAGATCGCCGCGATGTCGGCGTCGATGCCCTCGGCGTGGTGCCAGATGTTCGTCATCGGGAGCGCGATCAGCTCGGCGAAGGCGCCCGGGCGGTTCACGCCGACGCCGCTCGTGTGCGCGCACAGGTGGCGCCGCCCGGCCATGCAGTTGCGGCAGCGGCCGCAGACGACGTGCCCCTCGCCCGACACCACGTCGCCGGGGTGGAAGTCGCTCACGTTCGACCCCACCGCGACGATCTCGCCGACGAACTCGTGCCCGATCGTCATCGGGACGGGGATCGTCCTCTGGGCCCAGGCGTCCCAGTTTCGGATGTGCAGGTCGGTGCCGCAGATGCCCGTCCGGCGCACGCGGATCAGGACGTCGTTCAAGCCGTGCTCGGGCTCGGGGACGTCCTCGAGCCAGAGCCCCGGCTCGGCGAGCTTCTTGACGAGCGCCAGCATCGGTCGGCATCGTATGCGCCGGCTGCCCGACTTGAGGCTGGCGTGCCGGCTTGATAGAGTGACCGGTTGCGCCGTGCCGAGCACGTTCAGGCGCGCCGCCCGCCGCCCGCGCCCCAATCGACGTTCCTCCCGGCCCGCGCCTCTGCGTGCGTCGCCCGGGGCCCTTCTCGGCATGGAGTCATCGTGTCCGTTGAGCCTGCTGTCGAAGTCCGCGATCTGCGTAAGGAGTTCATCCGCCGTGACGGTGACGGCGGCCTTCGCCATCGCAAGCGCCGGCGCCGCGTCGCCGCCCTGCACGGGGTGAGCTTCACGCTCCGGCGGGGCGAGTGCGTCGCCATCCTCGGCCAGAACGGCTCGGGGAAGTCGACGCTCGTCCGGCTGCTCTCGACCCTGCTGCTCCACGACGGCGGCTCGGCAGAGATCTTCGGGAACGACGTCTTCCGGGACCCGCGGGCCGTCCAGCGGCTGGTGAACCGGGTGTCGGTCGAGGCGTCGTTCTTCAAGCGCATGTCGCCGGCCGAGAACCTGAGCTACTCGGCCCGTTTCTACGGGATGACCCCGCGCCAGTCGCGCGAGGCGATCCCGCGCATCCTCGAGCGGGTCGGCTTCCCGCCCGAGCGCCGCGGCGAGCCGATGGAGGACCTGTCGCGGGGGATGCAGCAGAAGATCGCGCTGGCCAGGGCGCTTCTCACGGCGCCGGTGCTGCTCCTCCTCGACGAGCCGACGACCGGGCTCGACCCGCGCTCCAAGCTCGAGGTGCAGGAGTTCATCCGCTCGATCCGCGAGCAGCACGACGCGACGATTCTGCTCTGCACGCACGACATGGCCGAGGCCGAGGCGCTAGCCGACCGGGTCGGGATCCTCCACGAGGGCGCGCTCATCTGCCTCGACACGGCCGACGCGTTGAAGGCCGCCAACGGCGCCGACACCCTCGAGGGTGCGTTCATCGCCGCCACCGGCCGCCAGTTCGAAGACGAGGGAGGTGACGAATGATCCGCATCGACACCCTCGCCGTCCGCCGCGAGCTGGTCGGCTTCGCCGGGATCGTCGAGCGCAACACGTACCTCATCCGCCGGTTCATGTGGTGGGAGGTGGCGTGGTTCCTCTACACGGTCGCGAACACGCTCACGATCGTCTTCATCGCCAAGGGCGCCGAGGCCGCGGGCTACAGGCTCGACGTGAACCGCGAGACGATCGTGCTCCTGATCGGCGCGGTCGTCTGGTCGTACCTGGGGCTCCTGTTCGAGATCGTCACCGAGACGGTCGCGTGGGAGCGCTGGGAGGGGACGATCGAGTACACGTTCATGGCTCCGCTCTCCCGCCCCGCCCACCTCCTGGGGATGGGGGCCTTCGCCGTCGTCTACGGCCTGCTGCGGACGGTGCTGCTCTTCGGCGTCGTGTCGGCATTCCTCAGCGTGCACTACGACAATGCGAACTTCGCCTCGGCGATGGTCATCATCGCGGTGTCGTCCGTCTCGTTCGTCGGCATCGGCATGATGACCGCGGTGCTCCCGCTCATCTCGCCCGAGAAGGGGACGCAGCTCGGCTTCATCGCGCAGGGGCTGCTGCTCGTGATCTCGGGCGTCTACTACCCGGTGTCGGTGCTGCCGCAGTGGATGCAGTGGCTGTCGGTCGTCTCGCCGGCCACGTACACGCTCGAGGGCGCGCGCAAGGCGGTGCTCGACGGCGCCGGCGTCGCCGCGCTGTGGGGCGAGATCTGGCCGCTGCTCCTGATCGGCGTGATCGCCATCCCGGCCGGCCTCGCCGTGTTCGCCCAGGGCGAGCGCTACGCGAAGCGGCACGGCCGGCTCAAGCGCTCCGGCTGAGCCTCGGCGTCAGTTGTCGAGGCTCAGCATGAGCGTGGGCTGATCGATCGTGTGCTCGGCCTTCGTGGGCACGACGGCCGTACCGACGGCGTAGAACTCGATCACGTGCGAGCCCCAGCCGTGGCTTCGCTCCTGGATCTGCACGCCGACGATCCCCTCGGCCTTGACGGCCTGGGCCTCGGCCTGCATCCGCTCCATCGCCAGTTCGCGCGCGTCGTACAGCGCCTGCGTGAAGTTCTCCATCTCGACGTTCTGGCCGACCTTCGAGAACCAGCCGCGCAGGCCCTGGTGGGCGACGTGGTAGACGCAGCTTCCCATGCACATGCCCACGGGCCGGTAGCCGGCCTGGTGGAGCGTCCAGAAGTCCTGGCCCGAGAGGTCGCTCGTGAACGGGCGGCCGTTGGGGGCGCGGTGGAGCTCTCCCTCGTGGTGCTTGACGGCCGTTCCGATCGCGATGAACTCGGCCAGCTGCGCTCCCCATTCGTAGCGACCGACGTCGAGTCGCACGCCGACGACGCCGTCGGCGCCGAGCTGGTCCGCCTCTTCCTCCATGCGGGTCATCGCGAGCTCGCGCGCCTCGTACATCGCCTGCGAGAGCACGGCCATCTCCATCGACTGCTTCCAGCTCGATTGCTGGTAGCCGATGTGGTAGATGGAGCTGCCGATGACGAGGCCGAGCGGGTCGAAGCCGGCCTGCTTGACGAGCAGGAACTCGTTCACCGACAGGTCGGAGGTGAAGAAGCCCTTGCCCATCTGCGCAAGG
>JBOHBE010000172.1:0-14963 GCA_050698235.1 Gaiellales bacterium | reverse complement strand
GCTCCGCGAGGAGCTGCCGGGAGGCCTCGTCGGCCCAATGGACGTCTTCGAGAACGACAAGCGCCGGCTCGGGATCCGAGCACAGGAGGTCGACGGCGAGGCCGCGGGCGAGCTCGCCGCGCTCGGCGTCCATCCCGGCTTGTGCCGCGCCTGGGATACCGAGAAACGGCGCGAGCAGCCCGGCCAGGGGACGTGCCTCTGGCCTGATCGCCGCAACCCTGTCGGCGAGCTCCTCCATGCTGGAGACGCTGCCGCCCAGCCGCTGCCGCAGCAGCTCGGCGAAAGGCCCCAGCGGCTGCCCAAGGCCGAACGCCTCGAAGACTCCGTAGATCGCCTCGATGCCGCGAACCCGAGCCCGGCGGATGATCTCGCGGACGAGCCGGGACTTGCCTGAGCCGGCCGCCCCGGCCAGCCAGAGCGAGCCGCCCGAGCCGGCAACGGCTGCGGCCAGTAGCTCATCAGCTGCGGCAAGCTCTGCCGTTCGACCCACGACCGCGGTGTCGCCGGCACCGTCGAAGCGCCCATGTGCAGAGGTCAGCCCGAGCACCTCGGACACGACGACGGACTCCGCCTTACCCTTGACCGCGATCTGTCGCCCGCCGCCGAGGTGCACGGACTCGGCGAGTGCTTCCGACGTCGGGCCGTCCACGAGCGTGTGGCCGTCCCCGGCGGCTGCCATCAGCCGGGCAGCCAGGTTGGTGGCATCGCCCAGCCCGCTCAGAAAGCTCCTCGTGGCGCCGCCGAATGCTGCGGCGAAGACGAGGCCGGTGGCCACGCCGGCTCCGAAGCGTGCTCCGGTCTCCCGCATCCGCTCGACGAAATGCACGGCGCGCACCGCGTCGTCCGGGTGCGCGACGGGAACGCCGAACACGGCGTGGAGCACGACGCCCTTGTCGCCGCCCGTGCACTGGAGCAGGTCGCCACCCGTCTCTCCGATCAGATCGGCGGCTGCGCCCGCGAACTCGGCGAGGCCGGAAAGCGCCTTCGGGTCGCGATCATCGACCGGCGGGAGCGAGAGGAAGACGGTCGTCAACCGGCGGTGCTCGTCGGGGATCGTCCCTCCCGCGAGCAACCGCGAGACCGTGACCGGATGAAACACGCGCCCGGCCCAAGCCGGCAACCCCTCCGCGTCGAGGGCGTCGATCTCAGCCTCGGCGACGGCCGCATCGACAACGATGCCTCCTGGAGCAGCCTGCTCCTGGACGATGACGGCTGCGTCCAACCCTGGACCGATGTGGGCCAGGACGTGGCGATCGCGAGCAGGACACACCAGTGACGTCACCCGCCCGGCCGAGATGCCGACGCGAACGGCAACGTCCAGCGGACCGTCCCTCGTCGGCATCTCTCTGGCCTCGCCGACCAACCGGATCACGTCCTCGGCCGCCTGCACCGCACATCTCGCGGCCGCGGGACCGGCGAACGCCGCGGTGATCGCATCGCCCCCGAAGGCAACGGCGTCCCCACCCTGCAGGGTGACCGCGTCGATCGCGCCGCCGATCACCCTGCGGACGATCATGCCGAGCTCTTCCGTGCCGGGGGTGCCGTGGCGGGCGAGCCGCTCGGAGAGCGCGGTGAACCCGGCGAGATCGACGAAGACGGTGACGGCGTCCTGTGCGAACCAGCCGTTGCCCGTGGCGAGCGCGGGATGGCTCGCGGCGCGCGGCAGGAATGGCTCCAGTCGTTCCATCGGCGTCTCGTCGCCGCCCGCTGATCGCTCTGTCATCGGCTCAGTTGGTAGTGTTGGCCTCACTCAGCAACCCGGGGGGGTCATTGTGGCACGCAAGATACTCGTCGGAGCAGGCGTCGCCGCGCTCTCGTTCCTGGCGATCGCGCCTTCCGCATCCGCGAAGTGGATTCTCGGGAACGGCCAGACCGACCTCGAGATCACGGCACCCGATCCAGGGCAGCCGTTCCGGGTGTGCGCCGACCGCGTCCAGGGCCGCGCGGGGCTCAGCACGGCGAACGACCCGGCCGTCACCCCGCCTCCGCCGGGGCCGTACGCCCCGATACTCGTGCGGGTATTTGCGGGCGCGCCCGGGACACTCGATGGAGCCGAGGTGCAGGGCGACGGGACGCTCCTCCTGCTGGACGGCACCACGGCCACACCGGCCGCGACGCAGCTGACGTCGGCGCCGACCGCCGTGGATCCTCCCGAGTCGTATTTCGGTGATTTCAGCGAGACGTTCCTCGTCTGGGAGTACGCCGCGGCACCCTTCGACATCTCCATCCCGTCTGACCGGAGCCAGCCCGGAGACGAGGTGCTCGTGCAACAGGGGTCGCACTCAGCCTATGTCACGCTTGGCACGATCGCGTGTTCGAGCGGGCCAATCACAGCAAGGATCGACGTGCTCCCCGGGAAGTCGAAGAACCACGTGGCGCCGTCGGTCAAGCGGCCGGTTCTGATCGTCAGGCTGTTCGGGTCGGCCACGCTGGACGTCACAGGCGTCACCGACGTCAGGCTCGGGAACGCCGCGGCTGCCCCGATCCCGTCCGATCAGACAAAGCGGTTCGCACCCAAGGACAGGAACCACGACGGGTACCTCGATCGCGACTTCCGGTTCGTGCCGGCGGCCACCGGGATCACCTGCAGCTCGACCTCGGTCAGCCTCACCGGACGCACGGCCGGCGGGACGTCGTTCTCGGGATCGGATGCCGTGAAGCCGGTGCACTGCTGACCGGACGTTGATCGGTGGTGAAGCCTTGCGGCTGCTACGCCGCGAGCGAGTAGATCCGCCGCGAGTGCTCCACCCAGTAGACGTGGCCGCTTCCGACTGCGACCAGTCGCGGCGTGGCCGTCGCACGCCAGAGCGTTCGTGTTCTGCCCGAGGTCGTGCTCATGTCGACGATTCGGTGCCCGACAGCTGGTGGACGCTCCGACAGGTGACGCCATTCCGGATCGGAACCCGGGCCTGCCACGCCAGGTATCCATCACTGGCAGAGAGCGCGCCCACCGGATGCCAGGTGACAAGTACCTGCATCGGAGCCGCCGCACCAGCCGCAGGACGCCCCAGAGCGACACCCGCCGCCAGACACGCCGCGAACACAAGCAGCCAACCCCGCCACCACCACCGACTGTGCGCCGTCGCAACCCTTGATGCAATCCTCGCGCATGTCGGAGACCGCACGCATCCGGGGGTTTCCCCAGGCTCTACCGGAGCTGCGGGTCGCGCGTGAGCTCCTGAACGGCCCAGGTGTTGCCGTCCGGATCGGCGAAGAAGGCGAAGCGCGAGCCCCGGGAGCCCTCAGGTCCGAGCTGCTGCACGTCGCTGATCGGGACGCCGCGGGCGGAGAGCTCCTCGCCGGCCGCGTCGAGATCCTCAACGACGAGCTGGACGCCCTTGACCGAGCCCGGTTCGCCGAGAGGTAGGCCTTCGCCGATCACCACGGAGCACGCCGAGCCCGGAGGTGTCATCTGGACGACCCGCATGCTGTCATTCGGGCGGACGTCGTGATCGAGATTGAATCCGACCTGCTCCGTATAGAACGCCTTCGCCACGTCCACGTCCGCGACGGGGAGCGCCACCACTTCGAGCTTCATCTCCATGTTCCTCCTCCTAGCTGATCACCCGGCGCGTGAAGTTCCGCGTGCCTACCCAGAGGAACAGCGCGCTGAAACCGACCAGCGCCGGATAGACCGCCCACAACGTCATGTGGTTGGACGAGGTCAGCGCTGCGCGCGACCCCTCGTTGATGTAGACCAGCGGATTGACCAGCACCAGGTACTGGAGCCACGGTAGGCCCTCGGCCTTGACCGGCTCGAGCGTCGTCCACGCGTAGTACGTGCCGCCCAGGAACGTCAGCGGCAGGATCACGATCCCGAACATGAGCGGCACGTTGCGCGGATCGAAGATCGTGCCGAACGTGAGCCCGAGGGCCGAGCAGGTGATGCAGGCGAGCGGGATCAACGTGACCAGCGTGAGCCAGTGCACCTGGAGGCTGATGTGGATCGACGATGCGTGCACGACCGCCGCGATGGGGAACACGATCGCCGCGGCCAGCAGTCCCTGGAGCGCACCGAACGCCACCTTCTCGAGCGCGACCAGCACCACCGGCAGCGGGGCCAGCACGCGGTCCTCGATCTCCTTCGTGTAGCCAAACTCCTGCACCATCGGCAGGGCCACCGCCTGGATGCCCTGGAACATGATCGAGAGCCCGATCACGCCGGCGACGAGGATGGTGGCGAAGTCGGACTCGCTGGCGCCACCTCGGCCGCCGCCGACGCCGGTGCCGATGGTCGGGAAGACGTAGAGGAACACGAAGCACAGGAGCAGCGGCTGGACGACGGTGCGCGGGATGAACGCGCGCAGGTTCTTGCGCAGCACCCACAGGTCGCGCAGGAGCAGCGCACCGAACGCGATGCGGCTTGAGCGTGCCGCCGAGTCTGTCCTATAGAGATCGTCGCGGGTGACGGTCGCAGCCATCAGTCGCGGAGATCCTTTCCGGTCAGCCCGATGAACACGGTCTCGAGCGACGGCGGCGCGACCTGCACATCGCTCACGGTATAGCCCGCCTCCTCGGCGGCGCCGATCACGCGCACGAGCACCCGGTCGGTGCCGCGCACGGCCACCTGCACCGACCCGTCGTGGACCGACGCACCGTCGGCGCCCTCGACACGGTCGCACAGGCTCTCGGCCAACTGCTCGAGGTCACCGTCGCTGGAGACCGTGACGATCGTGTCCGCGCCGACCGACTGCTTCAGCTCCTCCGGCGTGCCGAGGGACAGGATGCGGCCGCGATCCATGATGCCGATGCGGTCGCACAGCTGGTCGGCCTCCTCCATGTTGTGGGTGGTGAGGACGACGGTCTGCCCGGTCTCGTGAAGCGCGCCCACGATCTCCCAGAGGCCGATGCGGCTCTGCGGGTCAAGGCCCGCGGTGGGCTCGTCGAGGAACAGGATCGCCGGGTTGTGGAGCAGGGCCCGGGCGACCATCAGCCGCTGCGCGAGGCCGCCGGACAGGGCCATCACCGGCGCCTTCGCGCGCTCGGTGAGCCGGAACCTGACCAGAAGATCATCAGCGGCCGCCCGCGACGCCTTCGCGCCCATGCCGAAGAAGCGGCCGTGGAAGTAGAGGTTCTCCCAGACGGTCAGCGACCGGTCGAGCGTGTTCGTCTGCGGGAGGACGCCGATCAGCTGCTTGGCGACGGCCGGCTGGCGGACGACGTCGATGCCGCCCACCAGCGCCCGGCCCGATGTCGGGATGACGCGGGTGGTGAGCATGCTGGCCGTCGTCGTCTTGCCGGCGCCGTTCGGCCCGAGGAGGCCGAAGATCTCGCCCTGGCCGACGGTCAGGTTCATGCCGTCGACGGCAGTGACGCCGCCGGGGTAGACCTTGGTCAGGTCGATCGTCTCGATCACGGCGGGTACTGCCACGAACCGTCACGATAGCGTGGGAGCTAGAGAGCGATGAACGCGTCGAACACGACGTCGCCGACGCGGAGGAGGCATTCCTGGTTCCCAGGGGCGTGAGGGTGATGTGGTGCGTCCCCGGGCCGAGTCGTTTGTGGAACATCTTCACCAGCCTCGCTGTAGGACGCCGTCGCAGCTCCGAACACTAGTCTGCAACATTGCTCATATATGAGATTGTTTGCAGCACAGGTCGCATAGTGGATCTGCGAAGAGACTCATTATTGAGCTATTCTGCAGATATGGCTCGCTACGGGACATTCGATCGGCTCGGCCGGTATGCGGAGGATCAGTGGGGTCTTGTGACGCGGCGCCAAGCCGAACTTGCTGGGATCTCGCGGGCCACCATCCAACGCCTCGCGTCAGAGGGCGTCCTTGAGCGGTTCGCCCACGGCGTCTACCACCTTCGTGGCGCCCCGCTGCCAGACCACCCTCACCTTCGAGCTGCATGGCTTCAGCTGGCGCCCGAGGTACCGGCGTGGGAGCGAACGCCGGACCAAGGCGTGGTTTCTCATCGCTCAGCGGCGCTCCTCTACGGGCTTAGCGAGCTGCCGGCCGACCGCTTCGACTTCACACTCCCCAGGCGGAGACAAACCCGGCAAACAGCGATTCGGCTCCATAAGCGGCCGCTGGCGAATGGCGAATGGATCACGCTGCGAGGAATGCCGGTGACCCGTCCTTCCCGGATCGCCGCTGACCTGCTCGAGGACTCTGAGGATCCAGCCGCCGTGGCACGGCTGATCGCGGAATCCATCCGAGCCGTCTACGACTACCCGGCCACATTCGCCCGTGCTCTCGCGCCATTCGCATCGCGGTTCGGACTTCGCCGCGGTGATGGGCTGGGACTCCTCCGCTGGCTCCTTGAAATGGTCGGAGACCCAGATACCCACCGATGGCTCGAAGCGGCTCGAGCCGATGCCGCCCAGAGCTCACGCCCGGCATCGCGTGACGCGCTTCACGGAACGGGTGTGCGAGAAGGAACGCCATGAACCGCTCCCCGACGTACGGCAGCCCCGCCGCGTTCCGTCGAGCGCTGACCGACAACCTCAGAACGCTCGCGCAGTCAAGTCGCTGGGAACTCCCGCAGCTGCAACGGCAGATGGCATACGACCGCCTGCTCGAACGTCTCTACATCGTCGACGACGGGTGGATCGTCAAGGGCGCGACTGCTCTCCTTGCTCGCGAGATCGGCGTCCGCGCGACCCGCGACATTGATCTGTACCGGGCGGCACGGCACGACATCACCGAAGCTGACCTTCGCATCGCAGCGGCTCTCGAGCTCACGGATTGGTTCCGGTTCGAGGTCGGGGCGCCTCGAATGGGTTCAGACGCGGCTTCGGCGACGCGCGTTCCTGTGGCCGCCTACATCGGACCGACCGCTTGGTCGGAGTTCCACGTCGATCTGGTCAGAACCGAGCTACGCATGACCGGCGAGCCAGAGCCAGTGCCGGCGTTGGCGCGCGTTCTGATGCCCGACGTCGAACAGCACGGCTATCGCGCATATCCGATTGTCGACCACATCGCCGACAAAGTCTGTGCGACCTTCGAGTCCTACGGAGAGTCGGCCCGTCCCTCGACGCGATACAAGGATCTCGTCGACCTCGTCGCCATTGCCACGGAGGTCTCGGTGAGCGCCGAGAAACAAGTCAAGGCGTTCCTATCAGAAGCCGATCGGCGTGGCCTCCGCCTGCCGGAGCGGTTCGCCGTCCCGGACACGGCACTCTGGGAACGCGGCTACATGGCAGAGGCGCGTCGGTCGCTTCTGGCCACTGCCCAAACCCTGGACGAGGCGCTCGAGGCCGTCGCTCCGTTCGTCGATCCTTTGCTGGCGGGAGGGGCCACGGGTGCTTGGAATCCGCGCGCCCGGCAGTGGTCCTGAGCGTCTCGACCGCCTGGGTTTAGCCGCAGACGGCAGCCGGAATCACCTAACGGAATGCCCATCGGCTATCTGATCACGGTCGGCCTCATGGCGGTGCTCACGTTCTGCGCCGTTGCCGCGCCAACACCAGAACGGCCGCGCATGTCGAGGCTGCGCCACTGGCTCGGCTTCATGATCAACGAGCTGCCGGCGATCGGACTCTGCTGGCTCGTCGCCTCGACGGCGCTGGCATGGAGCGAGGGCGACCTCGCCACTCCGGTCGGCCGGGCGGCGCTGGCATTGGCCGCCGTGACGGCGCTCGGGCTCGCGCTTGCCGCCTGGCGGGCGACGAAGGCCGGCACCGCGGTGGGCCGGGCGCTCGACGACAGCCTGGCGGGGGAGCCGCTCGGCGGCGCGCCGTCTGCGACCGCGGCGGCGCTCTTCGCACCGCTCGCCGTCCGTCGCTCCGACGTCGAGCGAGTGGCGAACATCTCGTACGGCGACGCGGGCAGGTGGAACACGCTCGATGTCTACCGCCACCGCTCGCGACCGTCGGGCTGTCCGACGTTCGTCCACCTGCACGGCGGCGGGTTCCGCAGCGGGCGGAAGAACCGCGAGGCGCGACTCCTGCTCTACCGGCTCGCGAGCCGCGGCTGGGTCTGCATCAGCGCGAACTACAGGCTGAGCCCGGCCGCCCGGTTCCCCGATCACCTCGTCGACGTGAAGAGGGTGATCGCGTGGGTGGGCGAGGCCGGGCGCGGATACGGCGCCGACGCGTCGACCCTCGTCGTGGCGGGCAGCTCAGCCGGCGGCAACCTCGCAGCGACGGCCGCCCTCACGCCGAACGACCCGCGCTTCCAGCCAGGCTTCGAGGACGCGGATACATTGGTAACCGCCGCCGTCGTCCTGTACGCCTACTACGGCAACTACCACCGCGGCGACGACCCTGGACAGGCGTCCTCACCGCTCGCCTACATCCGGGCGGATGCACCGCCCATCTTCATCGCGCACGGCGACCGCGACATGTTGGTGCCCGTCTCGACCGCGCGGGACTTCGTCCGCCGGCTCCGGGCCGTCTCGTCGAGTCCCGTCGTCTACGCCGAGCTACCCGGAGCGCAGCACACGTTCGACCTCTACCGCTCCATCCGCTTCACGCACGTCGTCGACGGAATCGAGACGTTCGCCGACTGGACACGGACCGCGGCGCCGTAGCCCTCACCTACGCGCGTGCGCGAGCTCGTCGATCACCGAGCCGGCGTGGAACCCGGGAAGGCGCGGGCCCTCGAGCTCGATCGCCGTGCCGTCCCGATGGATCAGCTCCAGCACCCGCACGTTGAATCGCTGGTGCACCTTCACCTCAATCGCCTCGCGGTCGACCGAGAACACGAGCTTGGTCGGCACACGCCCGCCGTGCCCGCGCTCGCTGTCGAATCCGTACACACGCGTGTCCGAGACGCCGACGACGCAGCGCTCCGGCATGTTGGAGGCGGCATCGACAGCCTTCATCCCGGCCAACGCACCCCCGGCCGCGCCTATGCCGCCGCCGACGATTTCGTCACCGATCAGCCCGCCTGCAAAGGCTCCGCCGAAGTGCCCTCGCGGCAGGAAGATCGCCGCGGCGGTCACCCGATCCTCGACCCCTGCCGTGGCGAGCGCTGTCTGGACCCGCTCGAGCATCTCTTGCTCGTTCATGGCATCGCTCCTTTCTCGCCCGCTCGGCAGCATACGCGGCCACGGCGGCTTCGTCCGAGCGTCAGGCCCGCCGACCGCCGGAGCTGCCGAGCAATAGAGTGGGTCGAGATGCCACCGCCACCCGGCTCGGGGCCACGGGCGATTCGGATCCGGATCGGCGTCGCTCTGGTGGTGCTGTCGTGGCTGCCGGTCGCCCAGATCACGATCTGGCTCGCGTCGGCCTCTGGGAGCCAGGCGGACAGAATGCGCGCAGTGATCTGGGGGGTGCAGATCGCGATCGGAGTGGTCGGCGTCGCGCTCGCGGGCCGCGAGACGATTCAGATCGCGAAGAGCGTCGGTTGGCGCAGGTCGCCGGGCGTGGTGTGGACGCTGATCAGGTCAACCGGGGTGGACTAGGTGTGCAAGCCGGTGCGACGTCGTAGCCGCAGCTCGATCTCCGAGGCGAGCGCTTCATCGTCGCCGGCGGCGTCGGTGGCGAGCTCTTCGACGAGCAGCGGAAGCGACGAGATGCAGACCGACTCGCCTGATCGCTCCAGGTGATCCTCGAACTGCTGCTCGGCGAGGCGGATCCGCTCGTGTCGATCGACCGCGCTCATCGCAGTCAGCGTAGCGGCGCGCTGGGCGCACCGGTACCGTGTAGGCGATGCGCATCGCCACCTGGAACGTCAACTCGGTGAAGCAGCGTCTGCCGCGGCTCCTGCCGTGGCTGGATGAGCGGCGGCCCGATGTCGTCTGCCTCCAGGAGACCAAGCTCGCCGACGGGGCGCTCACTCAGCTCCTGGGCGAGGAGCTCTCGGATCGTGGCTACGAGCTGGCCGCCCACGGCGAGGCGCAGTGGAACGGGGTTGCGATCCTCTCAAAGGTCGGCCTGGACGACGTGACGTCCGGACTGGCAAACGGCCCCGGCTTCCCGCACCCGGAGGCGCGTGCCGTCGCCGCCACCTGCGACGGCGTCCGGGTGCACTCGGTCTACGTGCCCAACGGGCGGGAGCCGGATTCGGACCACTACCAGTACAAGCTCGTCTGGCTGGCGGCGCTCCGCGACGTCGTCGCCGCCGGGCCCGATGCGGCGGTCGTGTGCGGCGACATGAACATCGCCCCAACCGACGCCGATGTATTCGATCCGGACGCCTACATCGGCCAGACGCACGTGACGCCAAGCGAGCGCCAGGCGCTGGCGGAGCTCCAGGCCGTCGGGCTGCACGACGTCGTCCGCGACCATTGGCCGCAGGAGCGCGTGTTCACCTACTGGGACTACCGGGCCGGGATGTTCCACCAGGACATGGGGATGCGCATCGACCTGATCCTGGCGGGCGAGCCGGTCGCCGCCCGCGTCCAGGCCGCCTGGGTCGACCGGCAGGCGCGCAAGGGCACGGGGCCGAGCGATCACGCGCCCGTGATCGTCGATCTCGACGAGGCGCCAGACGGAGACATCGGGCCGGTGGTGCCGCCGCCGTCGAATCCCGTCACGAAGCGTGGCGCCAAGAAGCTGCCGCAGGCGCGCTGACCACGAGAATGCGGTCACGGCGTGCGCCGAGACTCACCTGACATGATCCGGCGCGTGTCCCAGACGCATCACGTTCCCCTCGACCGGCGCACGCTGCACGGCCACTTCTCGCGCGACCTGGCGGCCGTGATCACAGTCGACCCGGGCGACTCGGTCGAGTTCCAGGCGCTGGACGCCGGCTGGCACTGGGACCTCGACGGCGAGTGGCTCGATCACCGCGAGCCGGAGCTGGACGACGGGCACCCCCTGGCCGGCCCCATCGAGGTCCGCGGGGCGCGTGCCGGCCAGACCCTGGTCGTGAGGGTCGACGAGGTGCGACCACGCGATTGGGGCATCACCTTCGCCGGCGAGGATTCCGTCGTCTGGCGCCTCGGCGAGGACACGGGCACGACCGCCGACGGCGATGCCACCGTCGCGCTGGCGCCCTTCCTCGGGGTGATCGGCATGCCCCCGGCCGAACCCGGCGTCCACTCCACCACTCCGCCGCGCCGGCAGGGCGGCAACATCGACTGCAAGGAGCTGACGGCGGGCGCCACGCTGCTCCTGCCGATCGCGGTCGACGGAGCACTGGTGTCGGCAGGCGACGGCCATGCGGCGCAGGGCGACGGTGAGGTGTCCGGCACCGCGATCGAGTGCCCGCTGGAGGTGGCACGCGTGACCCTCGACGTCCGTGACGACCTCGATCTGCGTATGCCGATCGCCTGGACCGAGGACGCCTGGCTCGCGTTCGGCTTCGATCCCGACCTCGGCGTGGCCGCCGACATGGCGCTCGAGACAATGCTCGACCTCATGGAGCGCGAGCACGGACTCTCACGCTCGCGGGCGCTCGCCCTCGCCAGCGTCTGCGTGGACCTGCGGGTCACCCAGGTGGTGAACGACTCAAAGGGCGTGCACGCCGTCCTGCGCCACGCGGCCCTCCGGGGAGAGTGAGCAGCCCCCGGCATCGAGCTGGTCGCGGCGAGGCGCTGACGCTGGCGCTCCACTCCGGAACGGGCTCGGCGGGCGAGGCGATCAGCGGCGATCTATCGGGGCCGGCCGGCTCGGCCTCGGTCTCGCTGGTGCGGGTCGAGCACTCCCCGAGCGGCACGTTCATGTTCACGGTCAGCTCGTGCAAGGTCGACCTGGCGGGCGCACCGGCCCGGTTCGAGCTGGAGGTTCCGGGTGCCTTGCCACCGGCCGGGGTGGGCGGTCGGTGCCGGCTGGACTACGTCGTGCGTGCCGAGTTTGCGTACTCACGCTGGAGGCGACGGCGGGCCGTGTCGCCGGTTTCCGTCACCGCCGCCGAGCGCCCCGTCCACGAGGACCCGGGCCGACTCGACCGCGTCATCCCCTCCAACCCGGCGCGCCGGTTCCATCTCGATCTGGTCGACGCGCTCCTCGAAGGCGGTGGCCACCTGAGCGGGCGCGTGCACTGGGAGTCCGAGCCTCCTGAAGGCGGATTCTCGGTGACGGTCTCGTGCGAGGAGTCATGGTGCACGAACTTCCGGTTCCGGTCACGCCGGTCTCCGCTCCTGTGGCAGACCGAACGGCTCTGGGTCGAGACGTGCGCTGCCGCAGCGGACGCCGATCGCCACTGGAGCCCCTTCCGGGTCGAGATCCCCGCCACCGCTCCCAAGGCGGTCGAGGGCAGGGTGATCGCCTGGCGCTACACGGTCGAAGCCGTCTCGGCGATGCCCCACCTCTTCGCCGACCGCGCGGTCGTCACACCGCTTCGCTTCGAGGTGTGATCGGCGGTCAGTCGAGCTCTCTCGGGACGGCGTAGCCCGAGAGCTCGGCCTGATGCGCGGCGACGCTCGCCCACGAGTCGCTCTCGAACACGAGCGTCGCAAGCGCGCCGGTGGGGTACTTCTCGGTGAGCTCGTCGAGGCGGCTGCCGCCCGCCGCGAGGGCCACGGCCAGGTCCTGAAGGCCGGGATTGTGGCCGACCACCATGACCGACCGGATCGGCTCGGCGAGCCCGCGGAGGAGCTCGAGGATGGCATCGGCGGACGCTTCGTAGATGGTCGGCTCGATCTTCACCAGAGCGTCGCCGAGCGCCGGCCTCACATGGTCGAGCGTCTGCCTGGCACGGACCGCCGACGAGCAGAGCACCAGATCCGGCCGAACGTCCTCATCGCGGAGGTGCTCCTCCATCCGCGTCGCGGCACGGATCCCCCGCGGCGCGAGCGGCCGGTCGTGATCGGCCAGCCCAGCGTCGTCCCAGCTCGACTTGGCATGGCGCAGGAGGTAGACCGTGCGCATCGTCAGCCCCGCCCAGCCGCCATCGCCACGAGCGACCCCTACGACGCCGGCGGCACGGTGACCGTCGTCGTCTCTGTCGTCGTCGCGGTGACGGTCGTGGTCTCGGCCGTGGTCACCGTCTGGGTGTGGCTCTCGTTCTGGGACTTCGAGATGACCGTGGTGGTCCCGCTGCCCGAGCCGCCGGTCACGTACCCGATGAGGAGGCCGACCATCAGGGCCAGGATCATCGCCGAGATGAGCAGTGCGATCCGCGCGCTCGTCCACCCGCCGCCGCCCTGGTCAGCGCCCGGCGGCGGGCCCGGCTCGGGCATGCGCATCGTCTCGCTCACAGGCCCAGTCTAGGCGGTTCACCCGATCGAGACGGAGACGTTCCGCATGAGGCCGTTGTAGAAGTCGCCGTCGGTGCCGCCCAGAACCGGCTTGTACCCGATCGCGAAGACCGCGTTCTTCTTCAGGGTGATCGTGCCGATCGCGATGTTGGTCGTCCCGACCACGACGCCGTCCACCGTCAGGGTCACCCGGTTCGCCGTCTTGTGGCAGACGATGGTGTGCCATTGGCCGTCGTTCAGGGTCGGCCCTGCGTGCAGCGTGGTCTTGGCAAGCGACCCGGTGTAGATGCACTGCGCCTGGGCCTTGATCTTGCCGTGCGGGAACAACTCGACCTTGTACATCTTGCCACCGGGCTCGGCCCGAATCAGGTCGAAGTCCAGGTTGCCCGTCCCCGGCTGGTGGGTCGTATTGATCTCGAGGCTCGTGGTCACGTCTGCCGCGCCAGGCGAGAGCGCGGTGCTGTAGGGCACGGTGATGCGCGTGTTCGAACCGTTGAACGCCGCATCGCTGCCGTCGAAGACGACGTTCTGCACGGCGCCGTTGTGCCCGTTCCCGGAGGTGTCGTTGGCGCCCGTGGCGAGCGGCCACGCCGCGATGACGGCGGCATGGGCGACGCCCGGGGCGACCGCGATGGCGACCCCGGCCAGGAGCGGAGTGATGGCGAGCCTCTTCATCTAGAAACCTCCAGCGTGGGACATGCCGACACGCAAGCAGCGGCGCGTCGCTGTGACTCGTCCCCTCCAAGGCATTCCAGGCCGGCCTGCCCGACCGCGTCCGCCAGAGACGTTACCACCGAATCGAGGCGGCGTCGGATCCGCGTTCGAAGACTGCCGCGGCCGGGCGGCCGGCTACACGAACCGCTTCTCGATCTCGGCGAGGAACGCCGCCGAGAGACGCTCGAAATCATCGGCCGTCAAGGCGATCCGGTCACCGGCGTCGAGCCCGAGGACAGACCGCTCAGGCGCGTACCTGATCACGGTGCTCGCGGGCAGAGCGCCGTCGTGCAGCATGAGGCCGTCGGCGATCAGCTCGACCTCGTTCAGCGGATTTCCGTCCTTCCCGCTGACGGCGCGGACCCGGTGGACGAAATAGCGGTCGAGCGCGAGCACCAGGTTGTTGCAGAAGCGTGCCTCGAAGCCGTCGACGGCCTCGGGCCCGACGGCGGCCGTGAGGCGCCGGTACGCCTCGATCTGCCGTTCCATCGCGACCCGGCAGGCGTCGAGCTCATCCTGGGTGTAGCTGTTGCGACCAAGCATCGCGATCCTCTCTGAGTCGGGTCCGGCGAGCGTTCAGGTCATAGACAATCGGGCGACGCCGAAATCGACACCCGGCGTCAGCCGGCCCTGGCCCGTGCGCTCTTCGAGCGCTGGCTGTTTCGCTCGGACGCCGAGAGAACGGCGCGGCGAAGCCGGATCTCGGCCGGCGTCACCTCGACGCACTCCCCCTCCTGGATGTACTCGATCGCCTGATCGAGGCTGAGCGTCCGCGGCGGGTTGAGCCGCACCAGCACGTCGGCGTTCGAGCGCACGTTCGTCATCTGCTTGGCCTTCGTGATGTTGACGTCGAGGTCGCCCGTGCGGCTGTTCTCGCCGACGATCATGCCCTCGTACACATCGGTTCCGGGCGCGACGAAGAGCGAGCCCCGCTCCTGGAGGCTCTGGATCGCATAGCCGGTGGCCTCGCCCGACCGGTCGGCGATCAGCGACCCGTTGGGCCGGCTCTTGATGTCGCCCGCCCAGCGCTGGTAACCCTCGAAGACGTGATGCAGCTGGCCGGCGCCGCGCGTCTCGGTCTGGAACTCGGAGCGGAACCCGAGCAGTCCCCGCGCGGGGACGAGGTGCTCGAGCCGCACCCAGCCGGTGCCGTGGTTGGTCATCGACTCCATCCGCCCCTTGCGCAGCGCGAGCGCCTGGATGACGACTCCCGAGTAC
>JBOHBE010000171.1:0-1624 GCA_050698235.1 Gaiellales bacterium | reverse complement strand
CCGCCCGCGTTCGTGCCGAGGTTGCCGCCGATCGAACACGTTTCGTAGCTGGCCGGATCGGGTGCGTAGAACAGGCCCTCGGCGGCGACGGCGGCCTTCAGGTCGGCGTTGATGACACCCGGCTGGGTCACCACGCAAAGGTTCGCGGGGTCGATCTCCAGGATCCGGTCGAGGCGGGTGAGGGCGATCGTCAACGCCCCCTCGATCCCGGCCGCCCCGCCCGAGAGGCCCGTGCCGGCGCCGCGCGGAACCACCGCCACGCGATATCGGGACGCGAGCCGCAGCAGGCCGGACACGTCGGCGGTGCTTGCCGGGAGCGCGACGGCGCCGGGGAGTCCGGCCTCGAGGTACGCCGTCTCGTCGCGACGATAGGACTCGCGGTCGATCTCGTCGGTCAGGAGGCGAACCGCGGGCAGCTCGGCCGCCGCGTCGGCGAGCAGGGCTGCGAGTCCACCGCCGGGCGTCGGGTCGGTCACGGGATGCTCCTATGTCAAGCCGCAACCGCCAGGCCCGAAGACGAGGCGGCTCTGGCGGCTTCATCGTGGCGCATCCGACGGAAGACCTCGTTGCTGATCTGGCGGCGGAGGGCCCGGATCGCCTCGGGCTTGGTATCGCCCTGGGCCCGGCGGTGCTCGAGATATGTCCTGCCCGGACCCTCGCGCTGGAGCTGGGTGATTGCGATCCGGTGGAGCGCGACGTTGAGCTGGCGGTTGCCGGTCCGGCTGAGGCGGTGGCGCTCGGTGTTGCTCGACCAGACCGGCAATGGCGCCGATCCGTTGTGGCGGGCGAACGCCGCTCGCGAGCGGAACCGGCCAATGCCGGCGGTCTCGCCGACGAGCTTGGCCGCGGTCAGCGGACCGCAGCCAACGAGGGCCAGGAGCGACGGCGCGAGGTCGGCGACGAGCCGGGCGATCTCGCGCTCGAGCTCGTTGATCGTCACGGTCAGCTCGCGGATCCGAGCGGCGAGCTCGCGGGCCAGCCGGCCGACCGTGCCACGAGCGGTCGCCAGGTCGCGGTCGAGGGCCGCGAGGACCACCATCCGATCGAGGCTTCGAGCACCGGGCTCGTGGCCCGGATCGAGCTCGTGGAGATGCCAGCGAAGCCGGTTCTCGGCCCGGGTTCGCTCGGCCACGAGGTCCTCGCGGTGGTCGACCAGGAGGCGGACCTCGCGGTCGGGTCCGTCGAGGCTGGCGGCCGGCAGGTCCTCGCGCAGGGCGGCCCGGGCGACGGCCAGGGCGTCGATCGGATCGCTCTTGCCCGGCTCACGGCTGGAGCGGCGGGCACCGGCCATCAGCTTGGGCGGGACCCGGACGACCGCCTCGCCCGCGACCAGCAGGTCGGTCGAGAGGCGTCGACTCAGGTGCCGGCAGTCTTCGAGCGCCCACGTCCGCTCAGCGAACCGGGCGGCCCAGCGGACGAGCTCGAGATGACCGGCCGACGTCGCGATCACGGTCTTCTCGGCGAGCTTCCGGCCGGTCCCGTCGGCGGCCACGACGGTGTGGGTGCGCTTGTGCGAATCAACGCCGATGGTGATCATCTCCGTGTTGCCTCCTGATCAGGGGTGACGCTCCGGACCGGCCGGTGGACACGCCTGAGTGGGGGCGGTTACCACGCTCCTATGAAG
>JBOHBE010000170.1:0-1594 GCA_050698235.1 Gaiellales bacterium | reverse complement strand
TGCCTGAGCCGCAGTGAGCGCCGGAATGGGAAACGCTCCGCAGGCTTCCCATTACGCCGCCGGCGGCCGGATCGCGACGCTCGCCGCCGGCGCGAGCACCATCCCCGCCCACGTCCCGTGACGCCGGAGGGGCAGCGGATGTGTCATCACCTCGTCGCCCTCGCGCAGTCCGGCCACGCCGGAGCCGGCCACTGCGACCGTCCCGGCCGCCTCCGTCCCGAGCGCCATCGGATCCGGGCCGCCGACCTGCCAGCTGCCGATCATGACAAGCTCGTCCCAGTTGACGATGCCGGCCGCGACGACGTCGATGAGGACCTCGCCGGCGGCAGGCGTCGCCAACTCGTCCACCTCGAAGATCTCGAGGGGCTCGCCGAGTGCTGTGATCCCGGCCGCTCGCATCCTGTTCGGCGCCTGCCCCTTTCGGCGTCACGGCCGCACCCGCCGGCTAGTCAGTGGCAACCTCGAGCACGACCTTGCCGTGCTTCCCGCGGCCCGCGAGTCGCTCGAACGCCGCCCGGGCCTCCGTGAGCGGAAAGACCGAGTCGACCTCCGCGCGAAGCTCGCCTGCGTCCACGAGCGTTGTCAACTCCAGCAGTTGCTCGTGGTTGGGTTCGACGATGAAGTAGATCGCGCCGGGCATCTCCTCTGCGATCGTGACCACGCGCTCGCCGGCGGGGACGTCGCCGCCGCGAGTATCGAAGACCAGATCGACCGGACCGCCCTCCACGACCGCTGCGCCGGCGTGTCTCGCAAGCTGGACGGCGATGTGCCCAATCCCGCCTGAGGCGCCGGTGACCAGCACCCGCTCGCCTCGGGCGAGCCGCCCGTGCACAAACAGTGCTTGCCAGGCGGTCAGCCCGCCCATTGGCAGAGCTGCCGCCTCGACGTGGCTCAGACGCGAGTGCTTCGGTGCAAGCACATCGGCTGGGACGACGGCGTACTCGGCAGCCACGCCGTCGCGATCGAAAGGCGTGAGCGCGCACACCTCGTCACCGCTGCCGACGACAACGCCGGAAAGCTCGTACGACGGAATCGCCGGCAGTCGGTTGACCGGCCACTCCAGCTCGCCTCGTGTAATCGCAGCCGCATGCACGCGCACCAGCACCTCGCCCGGACCTGGCGACGGCGTCTCGATCTCCTCAACCTTCAGGCCGTCATCGTGCAGCCGTACCGCCAGCACACTGCTCCCCTGCCCGCTGTTGGACTTCGTTCCTCAGGGGATTTTGCCATCTGGCGCCAAATCGACAAGCTGGGAGTCACTGGTTCGAGCCCGGTACGCCCATGTTCTCTAGGCTCCCGCCAATGACGGAGCCCGTCGAGGAGCTTGGACGCGGAGGACGGCTGCGGGGCGGCGCGGCCGGTGAGCTCGTCGCGGCTGCGTACGCGGCCGAGAGCGCGCACGGCCCGCGGCTAGCGCACGGGCTCTCGCTCGCCGATCTGGCGCACGCCGTCGCGCTCGTCGAGGGCGGTGACGTGGCAGGCGACGACGCGCCGGCGCTTCTGCGCGGGCTGCTCGAGCTGCACGCGATCCCCGGCGACGAGTTCCCGTGGGACCCGGCGCTCGGCGACGCGTTCAACGCGCGCGAGGCGGAGC
>JBOHBE010000169.1:0-2848 GCA_050698235.1 Gaiellales bacterium | reverse complement strand
CGTCGTCGAGCTGAACGAGGCCTTCGCGTCGCAGAGCGTCGCGGTGATCCGCGAGCTCGGGCTTGATCCCGAGCGCGTGAACCCGAACGGCGGGGCCATCGCGATCGGGCATCCGCTCGGAATGAGCGGTGCCAGGCTCGTGGTCTCGCTCGTCCATGAGCTGCGCCGCCGGGACGGCCGCTACGGGATGGCGGTGCTGTGCGTGGGCGTCGGGCAGGGGCAGGCAGCGATCTTCGAGGTCGCATGATCGAGACCGGCGTGCACATCGGCGGCGAGACCCGCCCCGGCTCCGGAGGTGCGCTCGCCCTGAGCGAGCCCGCGACCGGCGAGCCCCTGGCGAACGTGTCGCTCGCGGGCGAGGCCGACGTCGACGCGGCTGTCGAGGCGGCCGGCGCGGCTCTGGACGGCGACTGGGCGCGCGCTCCCGCGACCGAGCGGTCGCGCCTCCTGCACGCGCTGGCGGACGGGATTCGGGCCGGCCGGTCGGAGCTCGCGACCCTCGAGGCGCGGAACGTCGGAAAGGCGATCGGCTCGGTCAAGGCCGAGCTCGCCGCGGCGGTCGAGACGTTCCGGTTCTACGCGGCGGTGGCAGCATCGCCGACGGGCCGCACGGGCACGCTCGGCGGCTCGCTCACCCACTACTCGCTCAAGCAGCCGGTCGGCGTGTGCGCCCAGATCGTGCCGTGGAACTACCCGCTCATGATGGCAGCGTGGAAGCTGGCGCCCGCGCTTGCGGCCGGCTGCACCACCGTCCTCAAGCCCGATCCGCGAACGCCGCTCTCGGCGCTCTGGCTCGCCGAGCTCGCAGTCGAGGTCGGGTTCCCCGCCGGCGTCGTGAACGTCCTGCCGGCCGATGGGCCGACCGTCGGCAGCCACCTCGTCGCACATCCTGGGGTTCACAAGGTCGCGTTCACCGGCTCGACGGCGACCGGCGGCGAGATCATGCGTCTGTGCGCCGACCCGATCAAGCGGGTCACGCTGGAGCTGGGCGGCAAGAGCCCGAGCATCATCTTCGCCGACGCGAACCTCGACGAGGCGATCCCCGCCTCGGTCTGGTCGATCTACTACTCGGCCGGCCAGAGCTGCGAGGCCCGCTCGCGCCTCCTGATCGAGGCCTCGGTGTACGACCAGGTCGTGTCCCGATTCGCCGAGGCCGCCGGCCGCCTGCGCGTCGGAGACCCGCTCGACGCCGAGACGCACGTCGGGTCGCTCATCGACGCCGGCCACCGGGAGCGGGTCCACGGATACGTCGAGCGGGCGGGCGCCGCCGGCGATGTCGTCCTCGGTGGCGCTGTGCCTGACGGCCCCGGCGCCTTCTACCCGCCGACCGTCGTGGCGGGTGTCGATCCTGTGTCAGAGGCCGCCCAGGAGGAGATCTTCGGCCCGGTCGTGGTGGCGTCCGCCTTCGAGGACGAGGGCGAGGCGGTCAAGATCGCAAACGGGGTGCGCTACGGCCTGATGGCGACCGTCTGGACGGGCGACCCCAACCGCGCGCAGCGGCTGGCGCGCCGGATCGACGCGGGCACGATCGGCCTCAACATGCCGTACACGGCGTTCCCGGGCGTCGCGTTCGGAGGGTTCAAGCAGTCGGGCTTCGGGCGCGAGCTCTCGGCCGGCGCGCTCGAGGAGTACCTCGAGGAGAAGTCGGTCATCGTGGCCGCCGGGTCCCGGCCGTCAAACCCGTTCGGCCTGTAGGCTGCGGCCCGTGGTCATCGTGATGGTCACCTACGACGAGCTGCCCGACGCCGACCGCTACGCCGAGCACGCCGAGCTGTGCCGCGCGGTGCCAGGCGGCGAGTTCCGGCACGGGCCGGTCTTCGGAAGCCCGATGGGCGAGGCCGCGTTCGCCTATACGGCCGAGTGGCGCTTCACCGACATGGACGCGTTCAGGGCGGCGACGCGAACGCCGGAGTTCGCCGCGACCGGCAAGGACGCGGCCGAGATGGGCGTGCCGTTCCGGGTGCACTTCTGCGACCTCAGTTGACCGAGCCGACCCATCCCACGCCGCGCGACCCGTCCGAGCTCGAGTTCGACTCGATCGTCTACTCCAAGGAGCCGCCCCGGGCCACGATCACGCTCAACCGGCCCAATGTCCTGAACGCCTTCGACTTCCCCATGCTGCGCGAGATCGCGCGGGCGTGCGAGGACGCGTCGTGGGACGACGCCGTGCGGGTCGTTGTCGTGACGGGCAGCGGGCGCGCGTTCTGCGTCGGCGCCGATCTCAAGAGCTGGCAGGCCGACTACCTCGGGAAGCCCGGCGAGTACTGGAAGTGGTTCGGGGCGTTCAAGGACGCCCACGACCGCCTGCGCGAGATCGGAAAGCCGACGGTCGCCCGCATCAACGGCATCTGCGTCGGCGGCGGGAACGAGCTCCAGATGGCGTGTGACCTGGCGGTGATGGTCGACGACGCGTTCATCCGCCACGTCGGGCCCGAGCACGGCTCGGTTCCGGCCGGGGGCGCGACACAGTGGCTGCCCATCATGGTGGGCGACCGCCGCGCGCGCGAGATCCTCATGCTGTGCGACGAGATCCCCGCCGCGCAGGCTGCGGAGTGGGGGCTCGTGAACCGGGCGGTGCCGGCGGCCGACCTCGACCGCGTCGTCGACGAGTTGGTCGAGTCGCTGGCGCGAAAGCTCCCGCAGACGATGCGCTACACCAAGCAGCAGATCAACTTCTGGCGCGAGCTCGCCTGGCACCAGACGGTTGGCCACGCCCGCGACTGGCTCGCGCTCTCGATGGCCACCGACGAGCCGGCCGAGGCGGTCCGCGCGTTCCTGGACCGGCGCTCGTGAGCCTCGTCCTGGTCGAGCGCGAGCCGCCGATCGCGGTCGTCCGCCTGAACCGCCC
>JBOHBE010000168.1:0-5610 GCA_050698235.1 Gaiellales bacterium | reverse complement strand
GTCCTTCACGTCGACCTCGTCCATGAGCCGCCCGACCGCCTCGATCTCGCGCCGGTTGAAGCCGGTGAAGAGCGGCACCGATGCGATGAGGGTGAGCTTGGGATCGGCGTGCTTGGCCATCGCCCGCCGATCTTACCCTTCCGCGCCCCCTGACCTCAGGATTCCGTAAGGGATCGGAGAACTCGCTTGCCGGATCCCGTTATCCACGGGCAGCATCAGAGGCATGCGCCGACGCCTCGCCCTCGTCCTCCCCCTCCTCGCCGCCGCACTCGCGCCGCAGGCGGCGCGCGCCGCGCTCTTCCACGACGACTTCAACGTCAGGCCGGGCCTCCTCACCAACGAGTACCGCTACTGGAACCACCTGCCGTCGCGCGACCGGCGCTGGCAGATGACACGCGCGCCCACCCGTTCGGCGACGTGCGGGTGGGCTTCGACCTGAAGACCTCCGCCTCACGTCGTCCGACCGCACACCGCCCGAGGACTGGGACGGCGTTCACGTGTGGCTCCACTAGCCGGGCACCTCGCCGGGCCCGAGCTCGTAGTACGTGCCCCCCGTTCGTCGAGCCGCCCGCGCACTTCTTCTTGACTACGATGCGGCCGTCGCGGCGGTCGAACGACGCGTAGTAGAGCTCGAACCAGACGACGTCGGCGCTCGCGACCGCCCGCATGCTCGAGACGCTAAGCGAGCTCGAGGGTCGCGACGACCCTGGGCTCGAGCGCGCGGCCTGACGCCGATCAGCGTCCGGCGGCGGCGTACGGAGGATCGGGCCGGCCGGAGACCGCGAACGACATCGGCATCAGCACGATCGGCCCGCTCGTCTCGTCGACGATGTCGCGCTTGGTACGCGTACCGACTGCATGCACGGAGGCGGCGGCGGAAGGCGTTGACAGAGCTGCGATCGACATCGCAGGAGGATCGGCGATGTCGGTGGCAATCGACATCGGCGTGCACCCCGAACCTGGGCGCGTGATCCCCACCGACGCGTTGCGGGATTTCGCGGATGGAGCCTGCGGGAGACCCGGGTACAGTCGGGGGCATGGCCGAGGGGACGGAAGCGCACGCGCATGAGCACCGCCACGGCTCGCTGGTGCACAGCCACCCGCACGTCCACGTGATCGGGATCGAGCACGACGACCCGCATGCGCACGACCATCATCATCACGAGCACGGCCACTCGCACCACCACAACCACGGGCACAACCACGGCCACTCGCACGGCCTCGTCGACCGCTCGATCCTGCGCTCGCGTGACGGGGTCCGCACGGTCGCGATCAGCCTCGCGATCCTGGGCGTGACCGCTCTCATCCAGGCCGGCGTGTTCGTCGCCTCGGGATCAGTGGCGCTCCTGGCCGACGTGATCCACAACTTCGGCGATGCGCTCACGGCGGTGCCGCTCGGGATCGCGTTCCTTCTGCGCTCGTACCGCGCCGAGAGGATCGCCGGCCTGTTCGTCGTCCTTGCGATCGTCGTCTCCGCGGGGGTCGCCCTGTACGAGAGCGTGCTGCGCCTCGTCCATCCCGAACATCTCTCGCATCTCGGCGCGCTCGCCGCGGCGGGCGTGGTCGGATTCGCCGGAAACGAGCTCGCCGCCCGCGTTCGCCTCCGCGGCGGCGTGCGACTGTCGAGCCCGGCGCTGATCGCCGACGGGAACCACGCCCGTGTCGACGGCTACGTCTCGCTCGGCGTCGTGGCGAGCGCCGTGTGCGTCTGGATCGGATGGCAGATCGCCGATCCGCTGATCGGCCTCGGCATCACCGCGCTCATCCTCAAGGTCAGCTGGGACAGCTGGCGCGTCATCTCGGGAGCCGCACCCGGCGACGTCAGCGACAGGCCGTGAGCCCGCCGTCGACGACCAGCGCGTGACCCGTGACGTACGTCGCGTCGTCTGACGCGAGGAACGTCACCGCGGCCGAGATCTCCTCGGGCGTTCCCTGCCGCCCCATGGGGACGGTCGCCTTGACCATCGCGTCCACCTCGGCGTCGCTCATGTCCTCCAGGACCGGGTCGTTGAAGCCCGTCGGGATCCACCCGGGGCACACGCAGTTCACGCGGATGCCCTGCCGCGTGTAGTCGGCGGCGAGCTGTCGCGTCAGGTTGACGACGGCGCCCTTGGAGGAGTTGTACGCCGGGATCCCCATCTCGCCCACGAGCCCCGACGTCGATGCCGTGTTCACGATCGCGCCGCCGGTCGGCAGCATGAGCGGGATCAGGGCGCGCGACACGAGGAACATCGACCGGACGTTGACGGCGAACGTCAGGTCCCACTCGTCGACCGAGAGGTCGGTGACGCTGCCGCCACGCAGCCGCCCCGCGTTGTTGTGCAGGACGTCGACGCGACCGTGCGCCGTGGCGATGCGAGCGCCGAGATCGGCCACCGCCTGCTCGTCGGACACGTCGGCGACCATCGCCTCGGCGGTACCGCCCTCCGCGGTGATGAGATCGACGGTCTCGGCCGCGCCGCGCTCGTTCATGTCGACGACGACCACATGGGCGCCCTCGCCCGCGAACCGCCGCGCCGTGGCGCGGCCGATCCCGTGACCGGCGCCCGTTACCACCACAACCTTGCCGTCAAACCGCATCGAGAATCATCTCCCTCCCCGTCCGCGCGAACGCGCGACGATATCGGCGGCGACGTGGCGCGCCAGCCGGGGGTTTTCCTTGAAACGCCGGACTGAGTATGCGTGCCAGTCCTCGCCATACGGGACGTAGACCCGCACGCGGCTCCCGCGCTCGACGAGCGCATCGCCCAGGTGCTCCCTGACGCCCAGCAGCATCTGGAACTCGTATCCGTCGGCGCCTCGTCCATGGCGATCGACGGCGTCGAGCGCCTGCCAGTGGATCCACTCGTCGTGCGACGCGACCGCCACGAACGCGCCGGCCGCGAGCAGCTCGTCGAGCAGCCGGACGTAGCTGCCCCGAATCGCGTCGGAGTCGGAATAGGCAACACTCGTCGGCTCGATCCAGATCCCCTTGACGAGCCTGACCCGCGGCATGAGCGGCAGCAGCCCGCGGACGTCGTCGCGCGAGCGCCGCAGGTAGGCCTGGAGCGCGATGACGACGTTGTCGTAGCCGTCCTCCCGAAGCGAGCGGTAGAGGTCGATGGTCGCGTCGGTCGTGGTCGAGTCCTCCATGTCGAGCTCGACCGCGAGTGAACGCGCGCGAGCGTCGTCGGCGATCGCGCGGACGTTCTCGGCACAGAGCGCCGGGTCGAGCTTCAGCCCGAGCGCGGTCATCTTGAGGCTCAGGGTGGCGTCCAGGCCGTCGCGCGCGAAGGCGTCGAGCGCCCGTCCGTACTCGGCGACGAGCGCCGCGATCTGCTCACGCGAGGTGAGCTGCTCGCCGAGGACGTCGACCGTCGCCGCCCGGCCCGACGCCCCGAGGCCGCGGATCGCCGCAAGCGCGTCGGCGAGCGACGGCCCGGCGATGTAGCGGCGCGAGAGGGGCCTCACGATCGCCTTCGGGATGACCGGGATCGCCTGGACGAGGACGCGGTCGAGGAGCGAGCCGGCCATCACCAGTACGAGATGCTGCACACCGCGATCAGCGAGACCGGCTCGTCGGTGTGGTTTGCGACGCCGTGCTCGACGACCCCCGGGAAGATGACCGTGTTCCCCGCTTCGACGGTGTAGAGCTCGGAGCCGTAGATGAAGGTCGGCGTGCCGGACGTGACGATCCAGATGTCCTCGCCGCGGTGCGAGCGGACGTCCGCGAACCTGGCCCCCGGGGCGAGCGTTACCGCGACAAGCTGCGGGTGCTCACGCCTGATGATCCGGTAGTCGACCCCCTCACCCCGCTCGATCGCCGGCGACGAGGCGATCGTGCGCACGTCGGGAGGAGCCGGCGTCGGGTCGTCGCTCAGGAGGTCGGCCACCGACACGCCGAGGAAGCCGGTGAGGCGCGTGAACCGGGCGAGCGACATGTCGGTCTCGCCCCGCTCGACCATCCCGAGGAACGAGGCCGAGACGCCCACGGCCGCCGCGACCTCCCTCCGCGTCAGGCCGCGCACACGCCGCAGGGCGTGGAGCCGGGCGCCGAGCGCGCGCTGACGGCGGTCGGCATCGACGTGGACCGAGGCGACGGGCTCGGCGCTCACGCCGCGGCGCCGCTATCCGATCCGCTCGCCGGGTCATAGGCCTCGAGCGGCCGGTCGAAGTAGTCGGACTCGTTGCGCCACTTGGCGTAGGCCATGAGCGCCACTCCGAGCCCGAGCAGGACGTACAGGTACTCCATGTTGCGACCCGTCCATCCGCCGAGCCCGGGGATCGACCGCCAGATGACGTAACACAGGAAGAGCGCCGAGGCGACCGGGAAGACGCCGAGCTCGAGGAGGGGCCTCACCCCCTGAACCGCCAGGCGGCGGTAGTAGACGGCCACCGCGAACCCGGTCGCCGCATAGAAGAGCGCGAAGAGCAGGCCGACGCTGCTCACGACCGAGTCGAACACGGACTGCGTGCTCGAGCCGATCGCGTACAGCCAGATCCAAACGAATGCGATCGTCGCGCCGGCCAGCATCGCCGCGACCGGCGTCTTGTACTTGGGATGCGTCTTGCCGAACACCGGCGGCAGCACCTTGTCGAAGCCCATCGCGAAGGTCACGCGGCCGCCGGCGACGATGCAGGCCAGCGTGGAGCCGACGGCCGAGAACAGCACCGTGATGATCATGAGCTTCGCCAGCGCCGTATCTCCGAGGACGCCCGCGATGTACGTGAGCGCGTTGTCGCCGTGCGCCTGGAGCGCGCCGTACCGAACCGCGCCCTGGAGCGCGAAGGTGAAGACCGTGAAGAGCACGGCCACGGTCAGAACGCTCCCGATCACGGCCCGCCCCGGGTTGACGCGCGCGTCCTCGGTCTCCTCGTTCAGGAGGATCGCGGTGTCCCACCCGCTGTACATGTAGACGGCGATCAGGCTCGCGTTCACGAAGCCGGTGACTCCACCGAGCGTGCTCCACGAGAACCAGCTCCAGTCGAACGCCACCGAGTGCGAGCCGCCGCCGAAGATGCCCATCAGCGCGAGGATGCCCACGATCGTGATCGCGACGTACTCGATGAGGATCAGGAGGCCCTGGAGGCGGGACGTCGCGCGGATGCCGACGTAGGCGACCGCCGTCACGAGGACGATCGCGATGGCGCCGATCAGCGCCGCGGCGACGGTCGAGTCCTCCCAGCGGTTCGACACGAGTGAGAGCGCGTACGGCCCGATCGGATAGGCGATCGAGGTGGCGCCCAGGAAGTAGGCCAGGATGATGACCCAGCCCGTCATCCAGCCGAAGTAGGGCGAGATGGCGCGCCCGCCCCACACGTAGGTCGCACCGCAGTTCACGTGCCACATGTTGAGGCGGCGGTAGGCCATGGCGATTCCGAGCATCGGCACGGCGCAGATGAGGACGGCGATGGGGCTCGCGTAGGAGGTCGTGGCGACGATCGCCGAGAGCGTGAGCGCGATGGACGCCGTCGGCGCCACCGACCCGAGCGCGATCACGACGTTTCCGACGAGGCTGAGCGCGTTCGCGCGCAGGTAGCCCGCGTGCTCCTGGCCCTCGTCGGCGGCGGACGTCACCGGGGCGTCCGTCGTCAGGTGAAGCGGCCCGGCGTGGTGGTGCTCACTCATTG
>JBOHBE010000167.1:0-12302 GCA_050698235.1 Gaiellales bacterium | reverse complement strand
GGCCCGGAAAGGCCGAGGGCACGGTCGGCTCGCTGATCCTGGCGCTCTACGACGGCGACCAGCTGCGGCCGGTCGGCCACACGTCCGGCTTCACCGCGGCCAGGGCGCGCGAGCTGGTCGGCGTCGTGACCCCGTACGAGACGGGCGAGCACGGCGCGAACGAGCCGAACCGCTGGAGCGCCGGCAAGGATGACCGCGAGTGGCGCGGCCTCCGCCCGGAGCTGGTGGTCGAGGTGACGTTCGACCACGTGAGCGGCCGCCGCATCCGCCACGGCACGCGGCTCGTGCGCTTCCGCGACGACAAGCCGCCCGCGGACTGCCTGATCGCCCAGCTCGACTCCTAGCTGCAAAAACCGGGTCAGACCCCGATTTTTCATCAGTAGGCCTGGCCCCATGTCGCCAGCTCCGTACCGCGTTGGCCGCACACCGGGCAATCCGCGCCGGGATCCTCAGGTTCGAGCGTCAGGCAGCGGATCGTGGCCGACGTCTCGGCCTTGATCCCGGCCTCGCACTGGGCCGATCCGCACCAGGCCGTGACGGCGAAGCCCTGCGCCTCGGAGAGGAACTCCACCATCTCCTCGCGCTCGGTGATCCGGCGCGTGTGCCGGTCGAGAAAGCGCCGCGCATCGGCCAGGAGGCCGAGCTGGATCTCGCGCAGCACCTCGCCGACCCGTGCGGGCACAGCGTCGCGTGGCACCTCCTCTCGGACGTCGCCGTCGCGTCGCACCAGCGTGACATGGCCGCCGGCCAGGTCGCGCGCGCCGACCTCCAGCCGCACCGGCGCGCCCTTCAGCTCCCACTCGAAGAACTTGGCGCCGGGCCGCACGTGCTGCCGCTCGTCGAGCTTGACCCGCACTCCGGCACCGCGCAACGCAGCCGCGACCGCGGCGGCCGCCTCCGACACCTCTGACCGCTCGGGGGTGATCGGCACGATCACGACCTGGTGGGGCGCGACCGCGGGTGGGAGCTTGAGACCGCGGCTGTCGCCGTGGCTCATGACCACCCCGCCGACGAGTCGTGAGCTGGCGCCCCACGAGGCGGCGAAGGGATGGTGCTGCGCGCCGTCGCGGCCGGTGTACGAGACGCCATAGGCCCGGGCGAACTCGTCGCCGAGGTAGTGCGACGTGGCCGCCTGGAGGGCCTTCCGATCGCGCATCATCGCTTCAGTCGTAAACGTCTCACGGGCGCCGGGGAACCGCTCACGGGCGCTCTTGCGCCCGCGCAGCACGGGCATCGCCAGCACCGACTCCTGCACGTCGGCATATACGCGATGCAGGATCGTCAGGGACTCCGCGATCGCCTCGGCGGCGGTCTCATGCGCGGTGTGGCCCTCCTGCCAGAGGAACTCGGTAGTGCGCAGGAAGAGCCGGGGCCGCAGCTCCCAGCGCACCGCGTTCGCCCACTGGTTGTACAGCAGGGGCAGGTCGCGGTAGGACTGGATCCAGCGCGCATAGGTGCTCCAGATGGTCGCCTCGGACGTGGGGCGAACCACGAGCGGCTCGTCGAGCACCGATCCGCCCGCCTCGGTCACAACGGCGACCTCCGGGGCGAACCCCTCGACGAGGTCGCCCTCTCTGGCGAGCACCGACTGCGGAATCAGCAGCGGGAAGTAGACGTTCTCGTGGCCGGTGGCCTTGATCCGGTCGTCGAGCTCGCGTTGAAGGAGCTCCCAGATCGCGTAGCCGTACGGCCTGATCACCATCGAGCCGCGGACGGCCGAGTGCTCGGCGAGCTCCGCACGGCGGACGACGTCCGTATACCAGGCGGGAAAATCCAGTTCAAATGAGGCAAGGGTGTTCATGGCGCATCCAGTTGTCGGCGTTGACGAAGGGCGTCGTTCGTCACGGCGTTCCGGGCGGCGTGCCGGGAACGCCTACGCCGGGATGCGCGGCAGCACGAGCGCGACAAGGCCACGAGCGTGGGTGGTGTCGCGTCGAGCAAGCATGCGACGCAGGCTAGCAAAGAGGACTCGGCTCCGAGCGCCGCGCAACATTGGGGTCTGACCCCGTTGTTGCACTAAACTGCTGGTGAGCGTTTGCCGGGGAGCCCCGCAGGGGCTGAGAGGGTGCCGCAGAGGCGCCGACCCGCGAACCTGATCTGGGTAATGCCAGCGAAGGGATGCACGCAGTGAGTGAGGTCGTCGTCACCGACGTGACGAAGAGCTACGGGCCTGTCGAGGCGCTGGGCGGCGTGAGCCTCCGCGCCGGCGCGGGCGAGACCGTCGGGCTCGTGGGGCGCAGCGGCTGCGGCAAGTCGACGCTGCTTCGCATGGTCGCGGGCCTCGACGCCCCGGACCGCGGCCGGATCACGGTCGGCGGCGCCGGCGACGAGCGCGGCCGGCTGGAGCACTGCGCCCTCATGCCGCAGGCCGACCTCCTGATGCCCTGGCGCGACGCGGTCGGGAACGCGTCGATCCCGCTCGAGAACGCCGGCGTCGACCGAAACGAGGCCCGCCGGCGCGCGGCCGAGCTCTTCGCCGAGCTCGGCCTCGACGGCTTCGAGCTTGCTCGCTCGTGGGAGCTCTCGGGCGGGATGCGCCAGCGGGTCGCCTTCGCGCGCACGCTCCTCGCCGAGAAGCCGGTGCTCCTCCTCGACGAACCCTTCGGCGCGCTCGACGCCATCACCCGCACCGAGATGCAGGAGTGGCTCGCCGGCGCGCTCCACGCCAGGCCGAGGACGACCGTGCTCGTCACCCACGACCTCGACGAGGCGCTGCGCCTGTGCGACCGCGTCGTCGTCCTGACCGCCCGGCCCGGCAAGGTCGCCTGCGAGCTCGACGGCGCCGGGCCTGGCGACTCCGCCCGTGAGCAGGCCCTGGAGACGCTGCGATGAGCCGGCCGCGAATCGGCTGGGCCGTCGCCCTCATCGCGATCCTGGCCGCCTGGCAGGCCTGGGTGCGCCTGCGGAACGTGCCCGACTACCTGCTGCCCGCCCCGACCGACATCCTGAGCGCGCTCTGGGACGACCGGAGCAGGCTCGCAACCGACGCCGCCCACACCGCGGGCGAGATGCTCGCCGGCTTCGCGGCGGCGGTCGGCTTCGGGCTCGTTTCCGCCGCCGCCCTGCACTTCTCGGCGACGCTCCGCCGGGCCGTCTACCCCCTGCTCGTCGCCTCGCAGAGCGTGCCCGTCGTGGCGATCGCGCCGGTGCTCGTCATCTACCTCGGCTTCGGGCTCGCGCCCAAGGTCGTGATCGTGGCGCTGGTCTGCTTCTTCCCGGTGACGGTGAACGCGCTCGACGGCCTGCGCTCGGTCGACCCCGAGTACCTGCGCGTGATGCGGACGCTGCGCGCCTCGCGGGCGGCGACCTTCCGCCGCGTCGAGGTGCCGTGGGCGCTGCCGTCGGCGTTCTCGGGCGCTCGCGTGGCGGCGTCCTACGCCGCCGTCGCAGCCCTCTTCGCCGAGTACGCCGGAGGCTCCTCGGGCCTCGGCGAGACGATGCAGACGGCGACGGCCCAGCTCGACGCGCCCCTGGTCGGCGCCGCGGTCGTCGTCCTGGCGGCGCTGGCGCTGGCCCTCTTCGCGGCCGTCTCGATCGCCGAGCGGGTGGCGATCCCCTGGGCGAGGCGGGGAGCATGAGGCTCCGCACCGTGGCGGTCGCGACGCTGCTCCTCGCGGCGGCCTGCGGCGGTTCGTCGCCACCGAACGCATCGCCACGCGACGACGTCACGCTGGTCCTCGACTGGGTCCCGAACCCCGACCACGTGGGGATCTACTCGGCGATGGACGAGGGCTTCTTCGCGCGAAACGGCCTGACGGTCACGCCGCGGCCGCCGTCCGGCGTGTCGGATGCGCTCACGCTCGTGGGGGCCGGCCGGGCCGACGTGGGCATCTCATACGAGCCCGAGCTCTTCTTCGCCCAGGAGCACCACGCACCCGTCGCGGCGGTCGCGACCGTCGTGCCGACAGCGCTCGCCTCGATCATCGCCGCCGGGTCGAGCGGCATCCAGAGCCCAGCCGACCTGCGCGGGAAGACCATCGGCGTCGACGGCACCCAGAGCACCGCCGCCTTCGTCGACAAGGTGCTCGCGAGCGCCGGCCTCGGCGCAGGTGACGTCCATCTCGTCGACGTCAAGTTCAACCAGGTCCCGGCGCTCCTCGGCCACAAGGTCGATGCTGTGGCCGGCGTGTTCCAGAACATCGAGGGCGTGCTCTTCGCCATGCGGGGCCTGCACCCGGTCGTCTTCCCGTACGACCGCTACGGCGTACCGCCGTACGACGAGCTGGTCGTCGTCGCGAACGCCGACCGGCTGCGCGACGACACGGCCTACCGCGCCACGGTGCGCCGGTTCGTCGCCGGCCTCGCCGCCGGCACGGACTGGGCCAAGGCCCATCCCGATGCCGCGGTCGCGGTGATGCGCGCGCATTCCGCCGACGACTACAAGAACGTCCTCGAGCAGAGCGTCCCCGCCACGCTTCGCCTGCTCGGCACCGGCCCGCCGCCCGAGGTCGCGTGGGCCCGGTTCGGCGCGTGGATGTTCAGATCGGGCCTCCTGGACGCCAAGCCGGACGCGGCGGCTCTCATAGCCCAGCCCTAGACTTCGGACACATGGATTCGCTCAAGGGCCAGCTCCTGATCGCGGCGCCGATGCTCGTGGATCCGAACTTCCACCGCACGGTCGTCCTGATCATGGAGCACACCGACGAGGGCGCGCTCGGCGTGGTGCTGAACCGCCCGACCGAGCTCGCCGTCGGCGACGCCGTGCCCGACCTCGCGGAGCTCGCTGACGGCGATCCCGTGTTCGCGGGCGGCCCGGTGCAGCCTCAGGCCGTGATCGCGCTCGCCGAGCACACCGGCCCGGTCGGCGAGGAGGAGGCCGTGTGCGGCCCGATCGCCCCCATACAGGTGTCGGACGACATCGACGACATCGGAGGCCACGTCGCCCGCGTCCGCGTGTTCGCCGGCTACGCGGGGTGGGGCGAGGGACAGCTCGACGACGAGCTCGCCGAGGAGGCCTGGTTCACCGAGCCGGCGCTCCCCGGAGACATCTTCGCGGGCGACACCGACGGCCTCTGGCGACGCGTCCTCGAGCGCAAGGGCGGCGAGTTCACGCTCGTGGCGCGGATGCCGCCCGACCCGTCGCAGAACTAGCGGCCGGGAGCGTTCGAAAGGGGTCGGCGGTTGGCGGAGGCCGGTGGGAGGCGGCTACGATCCGCCCGTTCCGTGGCAACGATCGCCGACATTGACGAGCTCCATCTGACGTCTCCGGCCATGGACGGCCCGCAGGTGCGGCGGGCGCAGCGCGCGCTCCTGCACAACCCGTACGGGACGTTCGACCCCGGCCCGCTCGACGGTGTGTACGGCGAGAGGACGGCCGCAGCGGTGCGCCGGGCGAAGTACTGGATGGGCTTTCCCGAGCAGAGGATCGACCAGGTGTGCGGGTCTGACCTGCTCACGCTCCTCGCCGAGGAGTCGCCGCTCTCGTCGTCGCTCAAGTCGATGCGGACGCGGCGGCTGAGGCGAGCCGAGGACGCCCAGCTGTGGGGCGCCGCCTACGACGCGGCGGTCTCGTGCGTCGGCGACCGCGAGGAGCCGCCGGGCAGCCATCGCTGCGACTTCACCGAGTGGTACGGGGTTCCGGGGCCGTGGTGCGCGATGTTCGTCTCGTGGTGCTTCGTCCAGGCCGGCTCGACGGCGTTCGAGCCCGGGCGCCACTACTCGTACGTGCCGCACCTCATGAACGACGCCCAGCGCGGCGCGAACTCGCTCTCGATCACGCGCACGCCGCTCAACGCCGATCTGGCCGTCTTCGACCTCGACGGCGACGGCGTGCCCGACCACATCGGGATGTTCGACCGCTGGCTCGACGCGGGCGAGACCCGCTACCAGACCGTCGAGGGCAACGTCTCGCTCTCGGGCGAGCCGAACGGCGGCCGGGTGCTCCAGCGCGAGCGCCACCGGGCCCAGACGTTCGCCTTCGTCCACGTGCGCGGCTGAACGGCTTTCCCGCTCCGCGGGCAAGCGTTGCGGCTGCCTGACACATGCACCAAGCGGCCATGGCTCCGGCGAAGACCGCGCTCTTCGCCGGAGCGCGGCAGACACCACGCCAGCCCTTAAGGAGGGGCCCGTGGGGGAACCCTGGTTCCCCCACGTTCACGAGACGTGTTGGAAGTACCGGTGCGCCGCGTGCCCGACCCTGCGGGTCGACCACAGGTTGTAGCCGGCGGCGATCCCGATCCCGACGACCGGCACCTCACGGCCGAGCAGCACGTACGCACGCCGCCTTGCGATCTTGGCGACCACCACCGCAGCCAGCCGCCGGGAGATCGGCTTGGCCAGCCTGGCGCCGGCCTCGTCAGAGACCTCGCCGTCGCGGTGCGTCCGTCCCATGACGCGGACGACGCCGTTTCGGCGCAGGTCGACGACGCCAGCCTCGACGCCCATCGCCATGAGGACGTCGAGCTTTCGGCCCTCCACATCGGTCACGGGCCTGCCATGAAGGTGGGCGACCAGCAGGACGAGCTCCGTCTGGGCGACGGTGAGGAGCGAGGCGTCACCGACCGCCGCCCCGACCTCCGCGATCGTGCCGAACCCGGGGATGACCGCCGGCAGCGCGCTCACGGCACCGGTGCCGGCGACCCGCTTGCTGGTCTGCGAGATCGCATGGCGCGAGATCTCCGACGGCGACCGCCCCGGATGCTCAGCACGTAGACGCTCCGCAGCGCGAGCCACGGCAGGGCCGCGCCGTTCGACGACGGCCGTGATCGCGCGCTCGGTCGTGCCGGCCAGGCGGTCGGAGAGCGCGTCGAGCGCCAGGTTGGATGCCAATCCCATCGCATCGATTGTATGGGCGGGCCGAAGCTACCCTGACGCTGCGAATGCCACGATGACGGATCACGCGCTGACACCGCGCGAGCGCCGCCTACGCCGCGGCCTGGTCGCGCTGGCGATGCTGTGCGCCGTTCTGGCGCTCCTCGTCGTCGCCGTCCTGGTCTACTGGCGCCTCTACCTCCTGGGACCGTCGGGCGACCCGTTCACCCGCGGGCCGTTCGTGATCAGGCTCAGTACGACCGAGGCGACCCTGGCGTGGTCGGTCGATGGCGGGCGCCACGTCGAGCTGACCGCCACAGGCCCGGGCGGAACCGTGACGGGTGCCGGCGGCCGCCTGACCGGGCTCCAGCCGGGCACGCGGTACATCTGGACCGCGTCCGTCGACGGCATCGGCCGCGCCTCCGGCTCGTTCCGGACCGCGCCGCTCGACCTGCGCGAGCCCGTCCGCTTCGCCGTGATCGGCGACTACGGCTCCGGGAACGACCACGAGTGGGCGGTCGGCCGCACCGTGGCCGCCGCACGGCCCGACTTCGTGACGACGGCGGGCGACAACAGCTACCTGGTCGGAGCGCCGCAGGTGCTCGACCGAAACATCTTCGACCCGCTGCACGACGTCATGCTGGGTGCGCCGCTGTGGGCGACCGAGGGGGAGCACGACCTGATCTACTCGGGCGGAGCGGCGGTGACGTCGGCGCTCCACCTCCCCGGGCCGCGCGGGCGTTACGCCGTGCGGTACGGGCCGGTGCAGCTGGTCCTGCTCGGCCTCGAAGCGGGCGCGACCGAGATCGCCTTCGCCCGTAAGGAGCTCGCCGTGCCGGGGCCGCTCGTGCGCTTCATCGTCGTCCACAGGCCGGTGCAGCCCGGGAACCCAATCCTGCCGCTCCTGCGCCGGTCGGGCGTCGCGGCCATCCTCGCGGGGCACCTGCACCGCTACGAGCGGCGGACGGTCGGCGGCGTCCCCGAGTTCACGGTCGGGACGAGCGGCGAGGGCCCGGGCGCCGCCGAGTTCACGAAGGCAACGCCCGGTGCCGCGATCTCGCTCCTCGACTACGGGTCGCTCCTGGTCGAGGTGTCGAGCGGCGGGATCGCCTACACGTTCGTCGACGAGCGAGGGCGCGTTCTGGACAGCTGGTCGGAGCAATGAGATGGCCGCGCGCGGCGCTCGGGCTCGTCGGAGCGGTCTCCACGGCGGCGGCCCTGCTCGTGCAGGAGCCCCAGGTGTTCGCGATCACGGGCATCGCCGGCATCGTCGCCGTCGTGCTCGCCGCCGGCTGCCTCGCGGGCGACGCGATCCCCTACAGGCCGGCCCATGCCGCGGCGGCGGCGCTCTCGATCGTCGACGCCGTGGTGCTGGCCGTCGGCGGACGGGCGATCGGGATCCCCGTGCTCGTACCCGCCGTCGTCCTGCTGCTCCTCCAATTGGCACCGGCGGCCAACGCCAAATGGGTCAGGCGCGGCCCTCGACCTGGTTTCGGATCGTGACCAGGAACGACGTCCAGCCCGCCTCGTAGTCGGCAACGCCGCGATCGCCAAAGCCCGAGTGCGTGATCGTGACCCGCGTCTTGCCCCCGGAGCCCTCGAGCTCCCACGTGACCACGCTCTCGGGCTCGGGCGGATACGCCCATGTGTACGCGAGCCGGTTCGGCGCCGCGAGATCGACGATCTCCATGGGGCCGCCGTCCTCCCATCCGAACGTGTAGCGGCCGCCGACGACCGGATCGATCTGGGCGTCTCCCCCGCACCACTCCCGGACGAGCTCGGGCTTCGTCAGCGTGTCGAACACGGCCTCGACCGGTGCATCCATCTCGATCTGGGTGTGCGCCTCGCCGACAGGATCCCGGGCGAAGTCGACGCGCACCGGGGCCTCGCCGCGCTCACACCAGCGGCGCAGGTTCTCGAGCGTGACCTTCCAGACGTCGTCGACCGAGGCCGCCGACGGGGCACGCTGCGGCACGCCTGCGTGGGTGACGCCGACTCGCGTGCCGCCGCCGTCAGAGGTCAGCTCGATTGTCACCTCGGTGTCGGCCCCGCGGACGTGCCAACCGAAGCGCAGCATCCGGTCGGCCTCGTGCGCGAGGAGCGCGTGCCGGCCCGCGTCGCGGTCCGGAGCCTCGAAGACGTGCGGGCCCCAGAAGTCGTACGCGCCCCCAACGAGGTCGACGGCGGCCGAGTCGGCCAGCCAGCGGTCGAGCTCCGCGGTCAGCGCGCGATGGACGCGGGCGGCGGGTGCGCCGATATCGATGCCGGCGCGGATGATCTGGAGGTCGGTGGCCTGGGTCATCGGGCTTCTCCTTCGGGAGGCGGAACGGGGTAGCAGGCGGTGCGGAGGCGATAGGTGGTGCGCGCGTCGCCGGCGGCGTCGCCGAAGCGCTCGGCGAGGGCGGTGATCGCGGCCTGGGTCTCGGCGAGGAACTCCGCACGGCGATCCTCGGGGAGGTCGACCTCAGCGGTGATGCCGAACGTCGCGTCGGCCGTCTCGAGGCGGCCGAGGTCGGCCTGAAGCTCCTCAGCCAGGCCGAGCAGATACTCGTGGCTGCCCGCTCCGCGGCTCGCGCGCGCGCCGCCGAGGCGCTCGACGAGCGCGGCCGAGAGCCAGTACGACCGCGCCGCCGCCTGGTAGACGCCCTCGGCGATCGCGCGGACTCGCCGCTCGGCGACGCGCTCGACGAGGCCCGCCCGCTCGAGCACCTTCACGTGGTAGTGAACGCGCTGGGTGGTCAGGCCGAGCGCCGCCGCGACCTGCGGGCACGATCGCGGCTCGGCGAGCTGCCGGAGCACATCCAGACGGGCAGGCTGGAGGAGCGCCGAGGCCTGGTCGAACCGGTCGAGGAGGAGCGTGTCCCGCATACGTTCAAATCTCGTTGAATATTCAACCAAACTTGAACGTATGCGTCAAGCGTGGACTGCTACGCGTTCCCCGGATGCGCCGGGCAGGTGGTCTTCACCTTGCCGGACGGGAACACCACCAGGCTGAACCCGGTTGAAGAACCGACGCCGTTCCCGGGCTTGGGCACGAAACCGCCGCCCGCGGGCCGACCATTACGGGTCACGCAGACGATCTTGTCGCCGACCCTCACCCGCCCGCCGAGGTGGAACGTGTAGTGCCCCGGCCTGAGGCGGATCGTCTTCTTGGCATGGTTGGAGTGGTTGACCACGGAACCGTCGGAGGCGGAAACCCAGCACGCCATTCCGACGACCGCGACGATCGCGAGTGTTCGGATGTGTCTCATGCCACTCAGACGGTGGCGGCGGGCGTTCTGTTCCCGCGGGGGTCGCCGACCCGGAACCAGAACGTCACGGCGCCTGCCGGACCGGCCAGCTTTCGGAGGTGGACGCGCCACGTCCCCTTCGGCATCGGGCACCATTCCTCGCCCACAGTGCAGACGACGCGCCGTCCGTGCCGGCCGCACGAGCTGCTCGGGCCGGTGCGCGAGGTTCGGATGAGGAGCGGCACCGTGGTGTCGGGCAGCTGCGTCGTGCCCTCGACCTTCGTCGCGGCCGGGGCGCTGATCCGGTAGAGCAGGATCACACCGGCCGGCTCGCGCATCTCGAAATCGACCGACTGGCGCCCCTCGCCGAACCGGATCGTCGCCGAGTGCCGCGAGAGGCCGACGGGCGGGCGGCTGACCACGGCGTGCATGGCCGGGGCGGCCGTGTGCTCGGTAATCGCGGCCGACCCGCAGCCGCCGGCCACGGCCGCGGCCGCGAGCAGCGCGCCGAGTCGCCAAGCCGAGCGAGGGACGATGGTCACGCAGTGTGTACGCGTGACCCCACGAGGTGCGTCCCTACTGCAGCCCGCCGTTGGAGTGCAGAAGCTGCCCGGTGATCCAGCCGCCCTCGGATGAGAGCAGGAAGGCAACCAGCTCGGCACCGTCTGCGGGTAGGCCCGGCCGGCCGAGCGGAGTGCGAGCCGCGAGCTCGGCCCGGAGAGGCTCGGTGATCCAGCCGGTCTCGGTCGGGCCGGGGTTGACGACGTTCGCCCGGATTCCACGGGAGCCGAGCTCGACCGCTGCCGCCTTCACGACCCTGTCGAGCGCGGCCTTGCTGACGCCGTACGGCACGTTGTCCTCGAGCGCGTCGCTTGTGAACGCGACCACCCGTCCGTCATCCCCAGGGAGCCGGCGGGCGAACTCCTGGATCAGCATCGCGACGGAGCGGGCGTTGACCGCGAAGTGGCGATCGAACTCCTCGGCCGGCGTCCCCATGAGAGGCAGCTCGACGTCGCGGCAGTGGCACGCCACGAGCGCGGTGAACCCACCGCCGAGCCGTCGCTCGAGCTCGTCGTACAGGCGCTCCGCCGAGCCCGGTTCGGACAGGTCGGTCTCCGCCGACTCGGCATGGATACCGAGCGCGCGAAGCTCGCCGAGGACATCGTCCTGATCGCTGTCCCCCGGCTGCCAATGGCTGAGACCCACGCTCCAGCCGAGCCCGCCGAGCTTGCGGGCGCACGCCGCGCCGATCCCCTGCCTGGCCTCGGCGCCGGTGATGAGGACGTTGGGCACCCTCCAGAGCCTACGGCAAACCGCCGGCGCCTACGGGCGGCCACGCGGCCGTGACGAAGGGTCACGAGCCGCATGGTTACGCCGTTTCTTGCTATCGGGGCGCCGAGATTTGAACTCGGGACCTCACCGACCCGAACGGTGCGCGCTACCAGGCTGCGCTACGCCCCGGAAGCGGGGATTATCGCAGGCGCGAGTCGCGCCGCGCGCAATACGCGTCGAATGCGACCAGCCTGCGGATCCAGGCCGCCATGGCCTCGACCTCGACGTCGTAGAGCAGGCGATCGGTCTCGAAGATCTCGATCGTCGCGTCGATGCGGCGCTGGATGCGGGCGCGCAGCGTGTCGGTGCCGGTGCGCTCGAACGCCTCACGGCGCACGCGGCCGCGGCCTGGGCCAACGTGCCCGGCCAGGCGGTCGTCGAGCGAGACCCTCTCCGCCATACCGCCAGATTCGCCGACGGCGCCCGCCGGCGCAAGTGGGTGGGGTGGCAGGACCACCCGTTTGGAGGGTACGGTTGGACCGTGGCCCGCCGGGACGAGATCGTCGCATTCCTCGACGACCACCTCGACGCCGGCGGGTACCCTGACGCGCTCCCCGTCGGCCTCCAGGTGGTCGGTGCGCCCGAGGTGCGGAGGGTCGCGACGGGCGTCAGCGCGTCGCTCGAGCTCTTCGAGCGCGCCGCGGCGGACGGCGCCCAGATGCTGATCGTCCACCATGGCCTCTTCTGGAACTCGGAGCCGCGGCGGATCGGCGAGCGCGAGCGGGCCCGCCTGCGCTGCCTGTTCGACCACGACCTGTCGCTGGTCGCGTACCACCTCGCCCTCGACGCCCACCCCGAGGTCGGGAACAACGCCCTCATCTGCCGGGCGCTGGGGCTCGTTGATCCCGTCGGCTTCGGCGTGCACGGCGACCGCACTATCGGATTCCTCGCCACCGCCGACCCGCCGCTCTCGCTCGCCGGCCTCCTCGACCGCGTGCGGGCCGAGATCAACCCGGAGCCGCTCGTCTTCGACGCCGGGCCCGCCTCGAT
>JBOHBE010000166.1:0-1691 GCA_050698235.1 Gaiellales bacterium | reverse complement strand
GCTTTTCGATGACGACCCGGGCGAAGCCGCCGGGCTTGTTCAGCTTCGTCGCGCCCATCGCCTGCACAATGACGGGGAAGAAGCTCGCGGGCGTCGAGAGGTAGTAGACCCGGTTCGCGCCCGTCCCGTGGGCCGCGTCGATGGCCTCCAGGCGCTCGCCGAGCACCTTGAACCCCGCCTCGTCGAAGCTTCCCGACTGGTAGTGCAGGCTCTCGGCGAACGCCTGCCACAGGTGGTCGTCGACCGGCGTTCGCGAGAACTTCTCGACCGCGGTGCGGGCGAACTCACGGAAGGTGTCGTTGTCCATCTCGGACCTGGCGTAGCCGATCACGGCGAACCGGTTCGGGAGCAGGCCGCGGACGGCGAGGTTGTAGATCGCGGGCAGGAGCTTGCGCTGCGAGAGGTCGCCGGACGCCCCGTAGATCACGAAGACCGTGGGCTCGGAGGCGCCGCCCACCCTGAGGCCCGCGCGGAGCGGATTCGGGGCCGGCCGCTTGGCCGTCGTTGCCATCAGGCGGCGCGCTGAGCGTCGAGACTCTGCCGGATCGTCCCGATCAGCGAATCGAACGAGTCCGAGAACGACTTCACGCCGTCAACCTCGAGCTTGTGGGTGACGTCGTCGAGCGACACGCCGGCACCGGCCAGCGCGTCGATCTCGGAGCGCGCAGCGTCCACGTCGGCGTCGACGGTGCGGGCCACGGTTCCGTGATCCTCGAACGCCGCGATCGTCCCCTCCGGCATCGTGTTCACGCAGTCCGGGCCGATCAGGTCGTCGACATAGAGGACGTCCGAGTACGCCGCGTTCTTCGTCCCGGTCGACGCCCACAGCGTGCGCTGGACGGTGGCGCCCTCCTCGGCCAGCTTCTGCCACCGGTCAGACGCCACGATCTCGCCGAAGCGCTGGTACGCGAGCTTGGCGTTCGCGACCGCCGCTCGCCCGCGAAGGGGCGAGCCCTCGGGCAGGAGCGGGTCGATCGCGGTGTCGACGCGCGAGACGAAGAAGCTGGCGACCGAGTGCACGTCGGCGATGGGCTGGTGCGCCGCCAGGCGCCGCTCCAGGCCGCGGATGTACGCCATGTGGATCGCCTCGTACTGGGCGAGCGAGAAGAGAAGCGTCACGTTGACGTTGATCCCGGCCGCGATCGTCTCCTCGATCGCCGGGACGCCCTCGGCGGTGCCCGGGATCTTGATGTAGATGTTGGGCCGCCCGATGCGCCCGAAGAAGTCAGGCGCCGCTGCGATCGACGCCGCGGAGTCGTTGGCCATGTTCGGCGGGAGCTCGAACGACACGAAGCCGTCGAGATGGCCGGAGTCGTCGTAGACCGAGCGGATCTGGTCAGCCGCCTCGCGGACGTCCTCGATGGCGAGCTCGAAGAACACGTCCTCGGCCGACGCCGACGTCCCGGCGAGCGCCGCGATCGCCTCGTCGTAGTCCGAGCTGTCGGCGATCGCCTTCTGAAAGATCGTCGGGTTCGAGGTCACGCCGACCACCCCGTCGTCGACCATCTTCTTGAACTCGCCGGACTTGAGCCAGCCTCGGCGGATGTTGTCGAGCCACGGGCTCGTGCCCGCGGCGGCGAGGTCGTGAAGCTTTGTCATGAGTCGGAATCTCCTCTCTGCCCCCCGGAGGGTATCGATGCCGCCTGAAGCACGCGCTCGGCCTCGTCGGCGACCCGCTCGGGCGTGAATCC
>JBOHBE010000165.1:0-3434 GCA_050698235.1 Gaiellales bacterium | reverse complement strand
ACCCGGTACAGGTGTTTCACGCCCCTTGTGTGCCTCGAGGTCGATCTCGAGGCCGTCGTGGGCGACGCCGAACCCCTCCGGCACCCATGCCTCGAGCTCGGCGTGGGTGCCGATGCGGTGGCCGATGTGGGTGAAGAGGGTGCGGCCCGGCTTGAGCTTCCGGGCGCACTCGATCCCCTCCGTCATCGGCATGTGATCCTTGACCGTGCGATCTCGGGTGGCGGCGCCGAGCATCAGGAGGTCGGGGCCCTTCGCGAGCTTCGAGCCGGGCGGCCCTCCCAGGTCGGGCGCGTAGACGAGCGACTCGCCATCTGGCCCCGTGAACCGGTACGCGACCGTCCGGGTGTTCCCGCTGTGGTCGACGTCGAACGCCTGCGCGCGCAGGCCGTGCCCGAGCTCGATCGGGACGCCGGGCGTCACCTTCATCACCCGGAAGTCGAGTCGCGGGAAGATCACCCTCACGCCCTGCTCGCACTCCTTCGTGCAGTGCAGCGGGATCCGGCCGAGCTTTGCCAGAGCGTGGAGCCCGAGGACGTGGTCGTGGTGGTGGTGCGTCAGCAGCACCTGGTCCGGCACCGCGCCGGCGGCGATCAGCTGCGCGTAGGCGTCAGGCCCGGCGTCGACCAGCACCCGCCCTTCGAGCAGGAGCGAGGCGCGCAGCCGGCGGTCGCGTGGGTCGGGCGACGTGCACTGTGGACAGTCGCATCCCAGGCGCGGGATCGGCCAGGCCCCGGAGGAGCCCAGCACGGTCAGTCGCACTCGGCCTCCCACTTGGGGTGGTGCCTGCGCGCCCATTCGCGCCGCACCGACCCGAGCGTGATGCCGCGGAGCGAGTGGCGCGTGCTGGCGTTGATCGTCGCCAGGTAGATGTGGCCCGCGACGAGCGGCACGGCGATCCAGGTCGCCCAGTCGTGCACGAGGATGGCGCTCGTGACGCCGCGGAAGGTCTTGTCGGTCTCCTGGAGCAGGATGAGGACACCCGAGACCGTGAAGACCACGGCCAGGCCGGCGATGACCGCCGAGTTGAGCTTCTGGCCGGCATTGAAGCGACCGGCCGGCGGCTCGGCGCCGCGCCTGCGGACGGCCCACGCCAGCCAGGCCCGGTCGTCTTCGTCGAAACGGTCGAGCTGCGACGCCGTGCGCCCGAGGCTGCGCGGGCTGACCGCGATGACCGCGACGAGCCCCGCCCAGAAGGCGATGGCCGCCCCGATGTGGAGCGACTTCCAGAGCATCCGGTCGGCGGCCAGCGAGGCGAACATCGGCAGGTAGAGGATCAGGCCGGTGGCCGTCATGACGAGGAACGTCACGGCCACGACCCAGTGCGCGGTCCGCTCGGCGCGGCTGAACCGGCGCACGTACTCAGTAGCCGTTGGAGCGGCCAACCCAGGCGTCGACGTCGTACCCGTTCACCTCCCAGAACCCCGGCACGAGCTTCGGCACGAGCTCGATCCGGGTCAGCCACTTCACGTTCTTATAGCCGTACATCTCGGGGATCACGAGCCGCATCGGTGCGCCGTGCGCTTGGGTGAGCGGAGCGCCGTCCATGTGATGCGCAAGCATGACGTTCGGGAGCGTCGTCTGCCGGAGCGAGAGCGTGTCGACGTAGGGATTCTCGAGCGAGACGAAGTTGGCGTAGCGGGCCTCGGGGAGGGGTTCGACCATGTCCCAGATCGTCTGGAGCCGCACGCCCTGCCAGTGGACGCCGCCGACCGTCCAGCCGGTCACGCAGTGGAAGTCGGTGGTCTGACGGACCGTCGGCAGGCTCATCACGTCGTCCCACGAGAGGCTCACGGGATTGCGAACGTGCCCGGTCACCTCGAGCCTGTAGTGCGCCGGGTGGAACTCCGGCCACGGCGGGTTGATGGCGTAGATCCGCCAGCCGCCGATGGGGAGGATGTCCTTGAGGCCCTGCGGCACGACCGACCCGGCGGCGCCGAGCGGCCCGGAGAAGAGGTTCGAGATCCGGTCCCCGGCGAGCAGCCCCAAGCCGCCGATCCCGACGACCGACAGAAACGCCGCCCTGCCGATGCGCCGCTCGCTCACACGGGGAAGTATGGCGCAGGGGCTCGCGCGCGCCGGTGATGCGGCCCATATGGTTCTCACATGGCTCTCACCGTCCCGGTCGATAGTCCTGGTATGGCAGGCGCGCGGCTCCCGAGCGTCCTCGTCGTCGAGGACGACGCCCCGGTCCGGCGGATGCTCGAGCGCACGCTCGCCGCCGAGGGCTATGCAGTCGACGCCGTCGCCGACGGAGGGTCGGCGCTCGCGCACGCAGAGGCAGCGGCGCCGGACGCGATCGTCCTCGATGTGTCGATGCCGGGGATGGACGGCCTCGCCGTGGCGCGCCGGCTGCGGTCGAAGGGTGTTGCGACCCCGATCCTGATGCTCACGGCGCGCGACGGCGTTTACGACCGCGTGGCCGGCCTCGACGCCGGCGCCGACGACTACCTTGTGAAGCCGTTCGCGGTCGTCGAGCTGGCGGCGCGCATGCGTGCCCTGCTACGCCGGACCCGGCCGGCGGACGTGCGCACGTACGCCGACGTCGCCTTCGACCCCGGCACCCGGACCGTCGAGCGCGGCGGCCGGTCGATCCAGCTCACCGCGCGCGAGGCGGACCTGCTCGAGCTGCTGCTGCGCCGGCCGGGCCACATCGTCACTCGCCGGGCGGCTCTGGCCGGAGTGTGGGACGACGGTCGTGCCGCCAGCGAGAACGTCGTCGACCGCTACGTCGCCTACCTGCGCCAGAAGCTCGGCGACCCACCGCTGATCCACACGGTGCGCGGCGCCGGGTACGTCCTGCGGCGGTGACGGCGCGGGAGCGACCGCGCCGCCGCGGGTCGCTGCGGGTGCGCGTCGCGCTCGCAGCAGCCGGCGCGATCGTTGTCGCGGTCTCGGTGCTCGGCATCGGAGTGCAGCTGCTCCTGTCGAACCACCTCCACGCCGAGCTCGACTCGACGCTCCATCAGCGCGCCGCCGAGATCGCACAGATCAGTGCCACGGCGCCCGCGCTCCTGACGTCGCCGGGGATCCTCGACGTCTCGGCGGGCCCGCGCCTCGTCGACGTGGCGGTCGTCGACCGCCGCCGCCGGATCGTCGCCCGGTCGCTCGGCCTCCAGGGCGGGACGATCGCAGTCGACCCGCTCGTCGCCGCGACCATCGCGAGCGGGCGGGGGCGCTACGCCGACGCTCACCTGCGTGGAGCCGGCGTCCGTGTCTACGTCGCTCCGCTCTCCGACGTGGGCGGTCCCGCGGCCGGCGGTGCGGTCATCGTGGCCGCGTCGACGGACGACGTCGAGGACACGCTCGACCAGTCCCGGCGTCTCATCATCGGCGGCGCGCTCCTGGCGGCGGCCCTGGCGTTCCCGCTCTCGCTCGTTCTCGCCCGCCGGGCGCTGCGGCCGCTCGAGCGCCTCTCCGCCGGCGCCGCGGTGATC
>JBOHBE010000164.1:0-3679 GCA_050698235.1 Gaiellales bacterium | reverse complement strand
CGGAATCGCATCGACGATGCCATCCGCGTGAGCCGCCGTGTCTACCTCGGCGGCGGCCTGCGACACCGACTCGCAGCCTGACCGATTCCCGGCGGGTGGCGCCCCCAGCGTCACCCGCCTATCCGGTTTCTCTCTGAAGCCTGTCGGCTACGGTGAGCCGGTGAGCCGGCAGCGCACGATCCTCGTCCTCGCGGTGGCCTCCCAGGCCGCGTTCTCGATGGTCACGTTCGGCCTCCCAGCGATCGGCGCCGAGATCCGCGAGCGCTTCGACCTCGGCCCGGCCGGCTTCGGCGCGGTCTTCGCCGCTGTCGGGATCGGGTCGGCGGCGGCGCTGATCCCGGCCGGCGCGCTCGTCGACCGGTTCGGCGGCCGGCGCGTGCTCGTCGTGGGCGGCATCGTGAACGGCATCGGCCTGCTCCTGGCCGCGGCTGCCGGCACGGCTCCGACGTACGCAGCGGCCCTCGTCCTCGCCGGCATCGGCGGAGCGGCGGTGCCTGTGGCGGGGATGACGGCGCTCCTTCGGGTGTTCGAGCCCGAGAAGCGCGGGATGGCGATGGGGTGGCGCCAACTGGGCGTCCCCCTCGGCGGGACGCTCGGGGCGGCGGTGCTCCCAGCGCTGGCCGCGCTCGGCGGCGTGCGCTTGGCGATGGTAGGTGCCGGCGTGGCTGCGACGGCCACCGCGCTCGCGTTCGCCGTCGTCTCGGACGGGCGCCCGGCGGCGTCGACGCGTTCCCCCGGCCAGAGCGTCGCCGGCGTCCTTCGCATCCCCGGATTCAAGCCGCTCCTCGCGGTCGGGCTGCTCTACGTCCTCGGCCTCGGCGCCATCCTGGCCCACTACGTCGGGGCGCTCCGCGACGCCGGCCTGTCGCACGCCGAGGCGGCGGCTGGGTTCGCCGCGCTCAACATCACCGCCGCGCTTTCCCGGCTCGTCTGGGGCCGGCTGGCCGACGGCGGCGGAGGCACGCGGCGCGCGCGGACGCTGCGAGAGATCGGCATCCTCACCGTCTGCGCCTCGTGCGTCATGCCCGTCGCGCTCTCGATCGGCGCTCCGTCCGCGCTCGTCGCCGGCGTGGTGCTGGCGTTCGGGGCGTTCGGGTTCAACGGCGTCCTCTACCTGCTGGCGGGCGAGCTGGCCGGGGCCGCACGGGCCGGGCGCGCGGTCGGGATCGCATCGACCGTCGTGTTCGGGATGGGCGCGCTGGCCGCACCCATCGCCGGCGTCGCCATCGAGCGCACCGGCTACGACGCCGTGTGGGTCATGTCGGCCGTGTTCGCGACAGCCGGCGCCGTCACCGCGTGGCGCTGGCTCGAGCCGGCCGCGACCGTTGCGGCAGAGACCGAGGTCGTCTCGATGGCCGCGCCCGCGCGCTGAGGCTCAGAGCGGGATCGCGCAGTCGGTGCATGCGACCAGGTGCACCGGGGCGCCGGGCTTCGCCCACCGGCCCGGCGCGTAGCCGTGGGCGTCGATCGCCGAGACGAAGTAGCGCCGGCCCGCCGGGAGCTCGATCGTGAAGGTCCCGTCAGAGGCGGTGCGCGAGGTGGCGATCGGGTCGGGCGGGTCGGCCATCAGCGGCCCCTCGTTCGAGATCGGGCGCTTGTAGAACCCGATCTTGATGCCGCTCTGCGGCGAGCCGCCCTTCGGGTGCGCCGAGGTCGTCGCGAGAAGGACGCCCGAGATCGTGACGTTCCCAGGCTGCGACGGTGGCGGTGACTGGAGCGAGCTTCCCCCGCCGCCGGCCGCCTGGCCGCAACCGGCGGCCAGGACGGCGGTGGTGGCAATGAGCGCTGCGAACGGCCGAACGTGCATGTCCCTTAGTCGGCGCTCCGGACCGAATGGTTCACGATTTTCGGGCGATCATCACGATCCGGCGTGAGCCCATCTCGAGGTCGGAGCCGTCGAGCCCTCCCCAGAGCTGCTCGACAACGAGCCCCGCGCCGGTCGTAATCGCGATCAGCTCGGGCGCCGTGTACGCGCGATGCGAGAAGCGCCGCTCGCGACGCTCGCCGCCGCGGGTGAATGTCCAGCATGTCTCGAACCGGCCCCGGGCCGCGTCGTAGACACGCTCCTCGAGCATGATCGTCCCGTCGGACAGCTCGTGCCAGCCGCGGGCCTCGAAGCGCGAGAACACTGCAACCGGGTTTACGACCTCCATCAGGAACGTCCCGCCCTGCACGAGCGCCGCCGCCACGCGCTCCAGCACCAGCCGGTTCTCGGCCTCCTCGAAGTACCCGAACGCCGTGAACATGTTGATGACCGCGTCGAACTCCGCGTCGAACTCGATCCGGCGCATGTCCACGCGCTCGAGCCGCACGTCGACGCCCGCCTCGGCCGCCCGTGCGGCGGCCAGCGCGAGCGACGGCTCGCTCAGGTCGGCGCCGGTGACCGCGCATCCGCGCCGCGCCAGCTCGACGCTGTGGCGGCCATGCCCGCAGGCCAGGTCGAGCACGCGCGTGCCGGGCTTGAGATCGAGCGCCGAGACCAGGAAGTCGACCTCGGCCGCCGTCGCCTCGGCGGGATAGCGGTCAACCGCGAAGCGCAGGTAGTCGTCGTCGAAGAAGCCCTCGAACCAGTCGGGGTCAGCCGTACTCATAGAAACCGCGACCGGACTTCCGGCCGAGCCGGCCCGCCTCGACGTAGCTGCGAAGGAGCGGGCACGGCCGGTACTTGGAGTCGCCGAGCCCATCGTGCAGCACCTCGATGATGGCGAGGCAGGTGTCGAGCCCGATCAGGTCGGCGAGCTGGAGCGGGCCCATCGGATGGCTCATCCCGAGCCGCATGACGGTGTCGATCGACTCGCGGTCGCCGACGCCCTCCATCAGGCAGTAGACCGCCTCGTTGATCATCGGCACCAGGATGCGGTTGGAGATGAAGCCGGGGTGGTCGTTCGCCTCTGCCACCGTCTTGCCCATCCGCTCGGCGGCGGCGCGGACGTAGGCGGCGGCCTCGTCGGAGGTGTCGAGACCGCGGATCAGCTCCACAAGCGGCATCAGCGGAACCGGGTTCATGAAGTGCATCCCCACCACCCGCTCGGGCCGCGACGTGACCGCCGCCAGCCGGGTGATCGGGATCGAGCTGGTGTTGGTTGCAAGCACCGCATCGGGCCCGGCGGCCTCGTCCAGGCCGCGGAAGATGCGCTCCTTGAGGGCGACGTCCTCGGTGGCGGCCTCGATGGCGAGGTCGGCCGGCACGGCCTCGGCCGCCGGCGCGATGCGGGCGAGGGCCGCCTCGGCGGCGTCGGCATCGACGGATCCCTTCGAGACGAGCTTGGCGAGCGAGCCCTCGATGCCGGAGCGGGCGCGGTCGAGCTGCGCCGGCGAGACATCCACGAGCGTCACGTCGTACCCCGCCACCGCCGCCACCTGAGCGATTCCCGAGCCCATCTGCCCCGCGCCCACCACGCAGAGCCGCGTCACCCGGCGAACACCTCGAGCACCGTGGCATCGCCCTGCGCTGCCCCCGAGCAGATCGCCGCGACCCCAATGCCGCCTCCGCGGCGGCGAAGCTCGTGCACGAGCGTGCCCAGCAGCCGTGCCCCGGAGGCGCCGATCGGGTGGCCGAGGGCGACCGCGCCGCCGTTCACGTTGACCCGGTCAGGATCGATCCCGAGCAGGTCGACCGTGTTCAGGGCGACCGACGAGAACGCCTCGTTCACCTCGAACAGGTCGATGTCCGCAATCT
>JBOHBE010000163.1:0-5264 GCA_050698235.1 Gaiellales bacterium | reverse complement strand
CGCACCCGCCGGGCCCGACCCGGTCTCGCTGTGGCCGTCTCGGCCATGTCTGGGCTAGTACGTTCCCTGCTGGGCCAGGTAGTCCTGGATCTGGCTTGCCGCCGTGTTGAGGTGGCTCTGGGCGATCTGCGTGTAGCCGGACTTCTTCGAGATGGCCTCGACCAGCGCCTGGTTCAGCGCCGTCCCGAGCAGATCCTCCATCTTGGGCTCGTCGGGCGTGCGCGGCTTGGGGATTGAGGCGTCGACGGCGTCGGCGATCGCCGGCAGCCACCGGTACTTCGCCGCCAGCGCCGGATCACGCAGAGCGGACCCGGTGACGGCGGCACTCCCGCCGCCGGCGAAGTCCTTCTGCACGGCGTCGGAGGTGAACCACTCGAGGAACTTGACCGCGCCCGCCGTGTTGGGAGCGCCGGAAGCGATGCCGCAGATGAACGTGCCGATGGCCGGCCCGCTCTTGACCTGCGACGGCGTGGCAGCGAAGTCGATCTTGTCGACCACCTTCGACTGCTTCGGGTCGTCGACGGCGTGGGCCGTTCCGGTGTACTCGGTCAGTGCAGTGCAGTGGCCTTGGAGCAGGAGCGCCGTCTCCTCGGTCGTGTCGTAGTCGGCCACGCTCGACGGCATGTAGGGGATGAACTCGAACAGGCGCTCGAGCGCTGCGACGCCCTCGGGCCCGTTGAAGCCCGGAGACCAGTCGTCGTTCGCGAAGTTGCCGCCGTAGGCATTCAGGAGCGGCAGGTAGGTCTGGACGATGGGGTTCCCGGCCACGCCGCGCGGGCTCCAGCCGTAGAGCTGCGGCGGGTTCGACTTGGCCTTCGCGACGTTGAAGACGTCGTCCCAGGTCGCCGGGGCGCTCGAGAAGTAGTCCTTGTTGTAGTAGAGCATCTGGACGTCGTCGATGATCACGAGCGCGAAGAGCTCGGGCGTCGCGTCGGCGAAGGCCTTCAGGCGCGGGCCGGACTTCGGCGGCCAGTAGCCCTGTTCGAGGCCCTTCTGGAGGATGTCCGGGTTGACCTTCAGGTTGAGCTGCTCGAGGCTCTGGATGATCCCGCCGGCTGCGAACTCGGGCACCCAGTTGTCGTCCATCACGTAGATGTCGTAGCCGCCGGTCTTCTGGAGGCCGTCGGTCTTCGAGTTCTGGTACCACGCGTCGTAGTTGGTCTCGCTGTACTTCGCGGTGATGCCGGTGTCGGCCTTGAACTTGGGCAGGAAGTCGTCGCGGAACGGCACCATCGCCGGGTCGGCGAAGCTGCCGATCCGGATCTCGCCGCCCGCGCCCGAGCTGCCGCCGCCTCCGCTCGAGCCGCCGGAGCTGCTCCCTCCGCACGCGGCGGCGAGCCCTCCCACCGACAGCACGGCGCCTGCACCGAGCGCGCCGCGCATCACCTGACGCCGGGTGTAGTTGCCCGTCCGCCGGTTCGTGTCACCTCGTTCCGTCATCCGGTTCCTCCGTTCGGGTTGGGTGCTCGGCCGCGGGGAGGGTCCCGGCGGCCGTTTCGATCGCAGCTTCTGTTTCGGGGTCGAAGAGGTGCAGGCGGCCCGGATCGGGCCGCACGCCGCAGGACTCGCCCACGGCGGGCTCGAACCCCGCCGGCGCACGGAGGTTGACCTGCTCGCCGCCGACGGTGACGGCGATGAGCGTCTCGTTGCCGAGCGGCTCGACCACGTAGACCTCACCGGCCAGCGACCCCGCCTCGCCGGGCTCCGTCATATGGGCGTTCTCCGGGCGGAACCCGAGCTTCACCGGCCCGGTGTGCCCGGGGCCAGGGAGCGGCACCTCGCCTGCGGCGTGGCGGAAGCGGCCGTCCTCGACCGCCCCGTCGAGCACGTTCATCGGCGGCGAGCCGCAGAACTGGGCGACGAACAGGTTCGCCGGGCGGGCGTAGACCTCGCCCGGCGGCGCGAGCTGCTGGAGCCGCCCGTGCCGCATGACCGCAACCAGGTCGGCCATGGTCATCGCCTCGACCTGGTCGTGGGTCACATAGACGGTGGTCGTGCCCAGGTCGCGCTGGAGCCGCTTGATCTCGGCGCGCATCTGGAGGCGAAGCTGGGCGTCGAGGTTCGACAGCGGCTCGTCCATGAGGAACGCATGCGGCTCGCGGATGATCGCCCGGGCGAGGGCGACCCGCTGGCGCTGACCGCCGGAGAGCTGCTTGGGCATGCGGTCGAGGAGGCCATCGATGTCGAGCATGCGGGCCACCACGGCGGCCCTCTCCTGGCGCTTCTCTCGGGGGACCTTCCGCACCCGCAGCGGGTACGCGATGTTGTCGGCCACGTTCTTGTGCGGGTAGAGGGCGTAGCTCTGGAACACCATCGCGACGTCGCGGTCCTTCGGCTGGAGGTCGGTGACGTCGCGGTCGCCGATCAGGACGCGCCCCGATGTGGGCTGCTCGAGGCCGGCCAGGATGCGAAGCGCCGTCGTCTTGCCGCAGCCGGACGGCCCGAGCAGCGCCAGGAACGCGCCGTCGGGGACGTGCAGGTCGAGGTCGGTGACTGCGTCCATCAACCCGAACGTCTTGCAGATGCGCTCGTAGCGGACGTCCACGTCAGGCCTCCGGCGCCGGTCCGGTCGAGGTTCGCGCGACGAGCTCGGTCGGCACCAGCACGCGGCGGGACGGATGCCGGCCGTCGGCGATCGCCTCGAGCAGCATCTCGGCGGCGATGCTGCCCATCAGCTCGGCGTCCTGGCGCACAGTGGTCAAGCCGACCCTGGCATGGCCCGCGATCGGGATGTCGTCGAAGCCGACGACGGACATGGTCTCGGGGACCCGGCGGCCTCGGCGCTCGAGCGCGTCGAGGAGCTCCATCGCCGTGATGTCGTTGTTGCAGCACACGGCCGTCGGGCCGTCGAGCATCCCGGCCTCGTCGAGCCCGTGGGCCGCGAGCGCCTGTCGCAGCGCCTCCGGCCGGCGGTCGATGGCCTCCTCGCGCATCGTCGCCGGCGCGAACGCGATCCGGCTGTGGCCGAGCCCGGCCAGATGGCCGACCACGGCCCTCATCGCCTCGGCCTCGTCGATGTCGACGACGCCCAGGCGCGGGTCGTGGGCGGCGAACGATACGACGACCACGGGGATGCCGCGGTCGAGCAGCTCCCCGGGGATCGCCGAGCCCTCGGTCACGGCGGGGAAGATGACTCCGTCCACACGGCGGCGGACGAGCGCCCGCACCTGGTCGGCCTCGGTGTCGCGGTCGTATTCCGTAGCCGATATGACGACGGCGAACCCGTCATGGTGTGCCCGCCGCTCGATCTGGCGCGCGATCGCCGCGTGGAAGGGGTTCAGCACGTCGGGCATGACCACACCAAGCGTCTGGGTCGCGCGGCGCTTGAGTGAGCGGGCGACCTCGTTCGTCCGGTAGCCGAGCTCGTCGATTGCGTCGAGCACGCGCGCCCGGGTGCCGTCGGCGACAGGGACGGTGCCGGTGACGACGTTCGACACGGTCGCCACCGACACGCCGGAGCGGCGGGCGACGTCGTGCATCGTGACGCTCATGCGGCGGCCTCGACGCGCTCGCAGGCTCGCCGCAGCGTCGCAAGCGAGGTCTCGACGCCCTGTTCGGGCGTCATCCGCGGGTCCTCGTGCTCGATCGAGATGACGCCGTCGTACCCCGCTGCGCGGAGCGCCTGGACCAGCGCCGTCCACGTGTCGTCGTCGTGGCCCGTGCCGACCGCGGAGAAGTGCCACGAGGCCGTGTCGGCGTTGACCGGGAAGCCCAGGTCGAGCAGGCCGTTCCGGCGCACCCGATCGGGGTGGACGAGCGTGTCCTTGCCGTGGGCAAAGCCGATCGCCGTCCCGACCTGCTCGATGACCGCGACCGGGTCCATCCCCTGCCACCAGAAGTGGCTCGGGTCGAGGTTCACACCCACGTTCGGGCCGGTCGCCTCGCGCAGCCGCGCGAACGACGCCGGGTTGTAGGCCGAGGCACCGGCATGGAGCTCGAGGCAGATCATCACGCCGGGGGCGACGTCGGCCGTCCAGGACGAGAGCTCGCGCCAGAACGGCGCCAGCTGGTTCTCGAGCTGCCACTCCCAGAGCGTCTCGTCGTCGGGGATGACCGGCCACGACGCGAAGACGGGCGTCGAGCCGCCGTTGCGGTCGCCGGGGCAGCCGCTCATCGTGACGACGCGGTCGCAGCCGAGGAGCGCCGCCAGCTCGACGGCGCCGCGGAGCAGGGAGGCATGGCGCGCGCCGACGGCGGGATCGGGGTGGAGCGGGTTCCCGGCGGCGTTCACGCACACGAGCTCGATGCCGTGGTCGCGGAGCTCGCCTGTCAGCCGGTCGCGCTCGCCGGCCTCGCGAAGCAGAGCGTCGAGGTCGAGGTGGTCGGCCTGCTTCCAGCCGCCGACCCCCATCTCGATGTGGCGGATGTCGCGGTCGGCGCACCAGCGCAGCGCCTCCACGCGCGATAGGTGAGCCAGGCCGTCGTCGAAGACGCCGATGTGCAGGTGCGCTCCCGGGTTGAAACGTTTAAACCGGCGGCGCGTATCTTCTGACACCGCGCGCGGTCTTGTCAACCAAGTGGTTCAGACCGGGCCGTTCGGGGCGACCAGCATCTTCATCGCGGCGCCTGTCTGGGCGGTCTCGAGCGCGTCGCCGACGGACTCCAGGGCGACGGTGTGGGTGACGGCGCGCGCGAACGGGAGCCGGTCGGCGTGCCGGGCAAGCATCCGAAGCGCCGGCGCGTACTGCGGCAGCGTCTCGCCGCCGATCCCGAGGATCGCGACGCCGGGCGAGCAGACGTCGCGGTTGGGGTTCACGGGCACGGGGCCCAGGTCGACGAACGCGCCGGCCTCGACGACCGTCCCGCCCGGGCGGACGAGGCCGAGCGCCTCCGGGAAGGTCTCGGCGCGGCCGGAGCAGTCGACGACGACGTCAGCGCCGAGCCCGCCCGTGGCCTCACGCACCTGCCCGCGGCGCTCGTCGGCACTCGTCGCCGACGCGTCGACGCCGATATCGGCGCCGAACGCCCGGGCGTGCTCGAGCCGCTCGGGCAGCACGTCGATCGCGATCAGCCGCCCCGCGCCGAGCATCTCGGCCTTCGCCAGGTGCATCAGGCCCAGCGGTCCGACCCCCAGCACGAGCACCGTGTCGCCGAAGCCGAGCGCCCTGTCGAGGCCGTTGGTCACGGCCATCACCTCTGTGAGCGCGGCGATCTGCGAGGGCAGCTCGTCCGGGACGCGGAAGAGGTGCGTCCCGGGCAGCAGGTACATGCGCTCCGACCAGCCGCCGAAGAGGTGGGGAGGCTCGGCGCAGGTGAGCGAGTTC
>JBOHBE010000162.1:0-1628 GCA_050698235.1 Gaiellales bacterium | reverse complement strand
GGACGGCCGAGCGCGCCCACGCCTACCGCTGGCTCACATACCTCACGAACACGCTCCCGTCGAGTCCGGGGCCTGGGTGAAGCAGGATGATGGGATCGCCCTCGCCGTGCTCGTGCACATGCAGGGCGACGCCGTCGATGTCGACGCGCAAGTGGTGCTCCTTCGTCAGTGGGTTGGAGCGCGAGCTACGAGCAGCGCTCGAGGAGGCTCGCGCCCGGGTGATGCCTGGTCGTCATGAAGCCTCCTTTCCTTGCTGACCGGCCGAGGGTATCCGGGCGGTGCGGGCCCGTCAAACCCGGCCGCGATGGTACGTTCCGCCCGTGATCACGCTCTACTGGTCGCCGGGCACCGCCGCGATGGCCCCGCAGGCCTGTCTCGAGGAGGCGGGCGCCGAGTACGAGATGGTGCGGGTGCGCCGCGACGGCTACACGGTGGTCGAGCCGGAGGGCTACCTCGAGCTCCAGCCGGAGGGGCGGATCCCGGCGCTCCGCGACGGCGATCTCGTGCTGCACGAGGCGGCGGCGATCTGCATGCACATCGCAGACCGGTTCCCCGACTCGGGGCTGCTCCCGCCGGTCGGGACGGCGGAGCGCGCCCACGCCTACCGCTGGCTCACCTACCTCACGAACACGCTCCAGGCGACCTACCAGATGTGGTACCAGACCGACCGCTTCATCCAGGGCGAGGCGGTGCGGGCGGGCGTCCAGCGCGACCTCGAGCCGCGGCTCGACGAGATCTTCGACTGGATCGACTCGCAGCTCGAAGACGGGCGGCCGTACCTGCTCGGCGAGACGTTCTCGGCGGCCGACCTCTACTGCTTCATGCTCACCCGCTGGGGCCGGAACCTGCCCCGGAAGGCGTGGAGCCTGCCGGCCCTCGGAGCGCACTACCCGCGGTTGGCGGAGCGGCCGAGCGTGGTCGCGATGCTCGAGAAGCAGGGCATCGAGGCCGTGCCCGCGGCCGTCGCCTGACTCACTTCATGTTCTGGACGATCGTGGCCTGCGTGTCGCTCGCCTTCTTCATGATGTTCGAGAGCGCCTCGAGCATCTTCGAGCGGCGGTCCATCGCCATCTGGAGCCGGAGGGCCTGAAGGCTCGACATCTCGCTCAGGCTGTCGAGCCTCCCGTCGAGCGCCCCGCGAATCGCCTCGAGCTGCGCCGGCGTTCTGATCTTGCCGGGGTGGAGGTCGGTGGCGACCATCAGCACGCCGCCTTCGCACGCCGGGTTCGGCGCGGGCACCGGGGCGCGATGATATTCGGCCTCGCCGCCGAGCCCGCCGCTCTTGAACACGAGCTTGCCGTCGTCCGTCCGGCCGGTGTTCTCGGCGACGTCGCTCGCGACCTTGCAGATCAGCTGGCGCATGCCTCGCTTCGCGGCGTTGGCTGACCGCATCTCCTCCATCAGCGCCTTCAGATCCTCGGCGGCGTCCTCCGCCGCCTCCATCATCACGAGGATGACGAGCGCCTCGATGTCATCCCCTGCGGCAACCGTCGCCAGGCGCTTGGCGGCCTGACTCAGGTCCTGGTCTTCCGCCAGGAGCTTGGCGGCCTCATTGACGTCCTGCTCGTCCATCTCGACCTCCCATCGCGAATGCCGGACGATCATCGCAGAGGGCGGCCGGACGCAGG
>JBOHBE010000161.1:0-3638 GCA_050698235.1 Gaiellales bacterium | reverse complement strand
ACAAGTGCGGCACGGTGTTCGAGGGCCGCTACGGCGGCATGACGAAGGCCGTCATCGGTGCGCAGACCAAGGGGTTCAACACGGGCTCCGCGGGGATCGCGATCATCGGGACGTACAGCTCGGCCCGCCCTCGCCCGGCGGCCGTCGCCGCGCTCGAGCGCCTGATCGCCTGGAGGCTCGACATTGCGCACGTCGATCCCGAGAGCCGCGTCGAGATGGTGTCGTCGGGGAACCCGCGCTACCGGGCCGGCCGCCACGTCATGATGAATGCCGTCTCGGGGCACCGCGACGGGTACCCGACGTCGTGCCCGGGATCGGCGCTCTATGCGCTTCTGCCCCGGATCCGCGCCGCTGCGCTCGCGATCGGGCTGCCCAAGATCTGGGCGCCGACCCACACGCCGAACCTGCACCGGATCGCCCCTGACGCCGCCATCCCGCTCGAATTCCGGGCGAAGTTCTCGAAGCGGCTGGCGTTCACGCTCACGATCGGCGGGCCTGACGGCGGGGTGGTCGGCCGCCGCCGCCACACCAACCACCACATCCGCTGGACGTGGCTCGGCCAGGCCGGCGTGCTTCCGGGCGGGGTCTACTCGTGGAGCATCTCGGCGCCCGGCGCGCGCGCGTTCGAAGGGACGCTCGGAGTGCTTCCGCTGTGGGGGCTGCGCGCCCCGCCCGACGGGTTCTCGGTGACGCAGGGGACGGCGACCGCCGGCGGGCTTGCGAGCCTGATCCATCCCGAGGGCTCGACCCTCGACCTCGCGCCCGCGGGCGGCGATCCGCGGACCGAGCTCGTCACCGACTTCGGCCTGCCGACCACCCGAGCCGTCGCGACCGCCGGCACGCTCGCCGGGGCCAGCGTCGCCACGACGGCCGGCGGCCCCGTCGACGTGGCGCTGTGGGACTTCGGCTCGAGCTCGTGGGTCGACATCGGCTCGTGCACGGCCGTTCCGGGCAGGGCCTGCACCGTCGAGGGCCCCGCGAACGGCCACACGTTCGCAAGCTGGGACGCGCCGTCCTCGGCGGCCCGGATGCGCGTCCGCTACACGTTCCCCGGCGCGGCGGACGTCGACTCCGTCCACGCCCTCCTCAACGGCTGACGTCGACAGAGACGACCTCGTCGGCCGTGTGCGCGACGCCGGCGACGACCAGGCGGCCCTCGCCGTCCACGCCGTCGCAGATCCCCTCGGCCCCGCCGGCGAGGCTCACCCGGCGGCCGCGCAGGTCGTCGCGAAGGAGGCCCGAGAAGCCGTCGCGCTCGAACGCCCGGTACCGGCGCTCGATCGCCTCGAGGATGTCGGCCAGAAGGGCCGCCCGGTCGACGCAGCCTCCGCTCAGGAGCCGCAGCGACGTCGGCGCGACGCGGGCATCGGCCGGCAGGTCGCCGAGCTCGTGGTTGGCGTTCACGCCGATGCCGACCACGACCTCCCCGTCGCGCACCTCGGCCAGGATGCCCGCCAGCTTGTGCCCGTCGACGACGACGTCGTTGGGCCAGCGCACCGCCGCCTCGGGCCACGCCGCCTCAGCGACGGCCTCGCCGACGACGAGCGTGAGCGGCGGCAGCCGGTCCGGCGGGGTGTCTGGGTGGAGCGACAGCGAGAACAGGACGCCCGTCCCGCGCGGGCTGGCCCACGCCCTGCCCCGGCGGCCCCGTCCGGCCGTCTGCTCCTCGCAGGCCGCGACGCCGCCCTCGGGCAGCCCGCGGGCCAGCTCCTGGGTCGAGGGGCAGGTCTCGCGCCACACATACGGCCGGCCGTATGCCCCGCGCAGGAGAGGCTGCACGGCCTCGGGACGCAGCGTGCCCTCCCCCATCCAACTAGGATACCCGCTGCATGTTCCCGCAACCCAAACGGGCGGAGGCGCGTCTAGTCCTCCGAGATCGGGTACGTGACCAGCCGGCGTATGCAGGCCTGTCGGATCTGGTGCTTGCGGTCCGCGCCAAGGACGGCGACGATCGCGCGCTGGAGACGCTGGTCGAGCGCCACGCACAGGGCGTGCGGCGGCTGGCCGGGTACCTGCTCTCGGATCAGCAGGACGCGGAGGACGCTGCCCAGGAGGCGCTCGCCAAGCTTTGCACCCGCATCGGCCAGTTTCGGGGGGAGGCCCGGTTCCAGACGTGGCTCTACAGCCTCGTGTCGAACACGTGCCGCGACATGGGGGAGCGTCAGCGCCGGCGGCGCCACCAACCCCTGGACCACGCGACGGAAGTCGCGAGCGACGAGGCGCCGCAGGAGGCGGCGGAGTGGCGCGACCAGCGCCGCCACCTGGCGGAGTGCATGCAGGCGCTGAGCGACGACCAGCGCCGCGTGATGGTGCTGAAGGACGTGCTCCAGCTCTCGTACGAGGAGATCGCGCACGAGATGGGGATGCCGGTCGGGACGGTGAAGTGCCATGCACACCGCGGCCGGGCCCGCATGCGGCGGGTGATGGAGCCGGCGCTCCGCGCGGCAGCCGGGTGATCGCCGGGGCGGCGCTGCCGCTCGGGCGCGATGCGATCTGCGACATCATCCCGCACCGCCAGCCGTTCCTGCTCGTTGACGAGATCACCGAGCTCGAGGCCGGGGTGCGCGCCGTGGGGAGCTACCTCGTGAAGGACGACGCCTGGTATCTCGCGGGCCACTTCCCCGGGAACCCCATCATGCCCGGCGTGCTCCAGGTCGAGGCGCTGGCCCAGGTCGGCGCGATCTGCGGCCTCGCTCATCCCGACTTCGCCGGGCGGCTGGTGCTGTTCGCCGGAATCGACGACGTGCGCTTCAAGCGGATCGTGCGGCCGGGCGACACGCTCGACCTGCGCTGCGAGATCACCCGGCTGCGCGGGCCGGTCGGCCGCGCCGACGCCGAGGCGTCCGTCGGCGGGGAGCTCGCGTGCCGCGGGACGCTCACGTTCGCGCTGGTCGAGGGGGAGCTCGAGTGATCGCCACCTGCCAGCGCGGGGTCGAGGTGGTGGGCGTCGGCTCGAACGTGCCGGAGCGAGTGATGACGAATGACGAGATCGCAACGATGGTCGAGACGTCCGATGAGTGGATCGCAAGCCGCACGGGCATCCGCCAGCGCCGGATCGCGGGCGACGGCGAGTCGTCGGCGGGCCTCGGCGCGGGTGCCGCCGTGCGCGCGCTCGAGAGCGCCGGGATCGCCGGCACGGATCTCGACCTGATCGTCACCGCCACGGCCAGCCCCGACTACTACTTCCCGGCGACCGCCACCCTGATCGGCGAGCACATCGGGGCTCGGGGCGTGGCAGCGTACGACCTGTCGGCGGCGTGCACCGGGTTCGTCTACGCGCTCTCGCAGGCGTACGGCCAGCTCGCAGCCGGCCTGGCCGAAACGGTGCTCGTGGTCGGCACCGAGGTCTTCTCGCGGCTCCTTGACTGGGGCGACCGCTCGACCTGCGTCCTCTTCGGTGACGGCGCCGGGGCGGTCGTGCTCAGGCGGAGCGGCTCGACGACCGGGATCCTCGGGTTCGAGCTGGGCTCGGACGGGTCGGGAGCAGAGCTTCTCGAGGTCGCCGCCGCCGGGCACAGCACCGATCCCGCGGCGACGCCGTACGTGCATATGGACGGTGCCCAGGTCTACAAGTTCGCGACGACGGTGTCGGTCGAATCCGCGACGCGCGCCCTCACGGCGGCCGGCCTCACCGTCGC
>JBOHBE010000160.1:0-4884 GCA_050698235.1 Gaiellales bacterium | reverse complement strand
GTCGCGTCGACGACGCTCGAGTGCTCCATGTCGATCCGCACGAAGTTGCCACGCTTCGCCGCATGGTCGACGAGCTGCGCCACGTTCTCGAATGCCAGCTCCTCGTCGATCAGAAGCCCCAGGTGGGTCAGCTTGACCGCCAGATTGGCGTGCACGCCGCGCTCGTCGATCCGGTCGAGCACGGTGCGGAACTCGGCGACGACCGTTTCGGTCTCGGCTCGCGACTCGACGTCCTCACCCAGGAGCGTCGTATTGGCGTAGAGCCCTTTCGCGCTCAGGTCGGCGAGCACGTCGAGGCACTGGTCGAGCGTCTCGCCGGCGACGAACCGGGCGGCTCCGAGGCGCATGCCGTAGCGGTTCATGAACGCGCGGGTGCGGCGGTCGGTCGCCGCGGCGAGGATTCCCTTTCGGGCGAGGTTGCTCACGTCCGCATCGGTCGCAGAGCGTATCCGCTACGCCACGACGCCGACCAGCTGCTCGCTGAGCGCCCGTAGCCGCGCCCGCGCGTCCGGGTCGTAGGCCTGTGGACGGGCGCGAGCATTGGCGAGCCGGTCGAAATACGTACCCGTGACGCCGTCGAGCTCCGAGTCGGCGATCAGCCGAAGCGTGGCCCGAACGCCGGACTCGAGCGAGTCGATCGGATCGACGCCCGCGGCGAGGACCATCTTGGTCGGCATGTACGTGCCCGGGTGAAGGCACGTCGCCGTGACACCGCGGCCGGCCAGCCGCTCGGCCGTGTCGAAGGTCATCATCACCATCGCGAGCTTGCTCTGGCTGTAGGCGCGGCTGCCGTCGTAGCCGTCGTCGAGCATCACGTCGTCGAAGTCGATCGGCGCCTGGCCGGCCGACGCCACGTTCACGATCCGGGCCGGGGATGACCGCACGAGGAGCGGCTCGAGAAGCTCGGTCAGGAGGAACGGGGCCAGGTAGTTGACGGCGAACCGAAGCTCGTGGCCGTCGGCGCTCTCGACCCGAGCTCCTCCGCCGGGCTCCACCGTCCCGACGCCTGCGTTGTTCACGAGCACGTCGAGGCGGCGCTCGTCCGCCAGGACACTCTCGGCCAGAGAGCGGACCTGCGCGAGCGACGCAAGGTCGCCCGCGTAGGCCCGCAGAAGCTTGCTGCCGGAGGCCTCGCGAATCTCGGCGAGGGCCGCCTCGGCGCGCTCGTGGCTGCGCCCGTGGACGAGGACGGTCGATCCCGCCCTGGCGAGCTCGACGGACACGGCCTTGCCAAGCCCGTCGGTCGCCCCGGTCACGAGCACCACCTGCGTCACGCCGCTGCCGCTCCCGCTCCCTCCTGGCCGCCGATGAGCGCCGCGAGGTGCATGCGCACCCGGTCGGCCTCCCGGGCATGTTCGTCGATCTCGGCTGCGGTCGCGCCGCGCTCGGCGAGCAGGTCCCGCACCAGCACCAGCCCTCGCAGACGCAGGAGCAGGTCGTCGATCTCGCGCCCCAGCACCACGTCCCGATCGTCGGAGTGGCTGGGAATGTGCATCATCGTCATCAGGCCGCCTCCTCGAGCGGGTTTGGGGTCTCACGGTTGAAGAGCTCCACCTCAGCGCGCTCCGGCTGCGGCGCGAGCAGGGTGCCTGCGATCGCGGCACCCAAAAGGGCCACTCCCGAGAGCACCAGGAATCCCACCTGGAAGCCGCGGGTGAGCCCGTCCTCGACGACTGCGGTCGAGCCGGTCGTCGCATAGGCGGCCGTGATCGTCGAGACCGCCGCGAGCCCCACCGCGCCGCCCACCTGGCGGCTGGTGTTGATGAGGCCCGACGCGATGCCCGCGTCGGCCCGGCTCACGCCGGTCAGGCCGGCGATCGTCACAGGGACGAACGAGAGCGCCAGCCCGATGCCGCCGACGACCATCCCCGGGAACAGGTTCCAGAAGTAGTGGCCCCCGGCCGGAAGCTGGGTGAACATGGCGAGCGAGACGGAGTCCAGGAAGAGCCCCGCCGTCAACACGGTGCGCACGCCGTAGCGGGTGACGAGCCGCTGGCCCACCTGCGAGAACACGATGATCGTGAACGTCATGGTGGCGAAGCCCACGCCCGTGCGGATCGCCGAGTAGCCGAGCACGTCCTGCATGTAGAGCGTCAGCAGGAAGAACTGCGAGAACGCGATCCCGCCGATCATGACCGCCGTCGCGTTGGCGGCCGAGAGCGACCGGAGCCGGAAGATCCGCATCGGAAGGAGCGGCGCCGGCGAGCGCAGCTCGATCGCCAGGAATGCGGCGATCAGCACCGCCGAGCCGCCGAGCAGGAGGAGGGTGGCGGTGCTGCCCCAGCCGTCCTGGGTCGCCCGCGTCATCGCGTAGACCAGCATCATGACGCCCGAGGTCACCGAGGCAGCGCCGGCCACGTCGAAGTGCCTGTGGCCGTGCTGGCCGTGGCTCTCGGCGAGCACGAGCGGCGCGGCGGCGATCACGGCGATCCCGACCGGGACGTTGATGAAGAAGACCCACGACCAGCTGAGATACGACGTGAGGAATCCGCCGAGGAGGACGCCGGCCGCGCCGCCGCTCCCGGAGGCTGCGCCCCAGATCCCGAGTGCGCGGTTTCGCTCTGCGCCCTCGTCGAAGGTCGTCATGAGGATCGAGAGCGTGGCCGGCGCGAGCAGTGCGCCGCCCAGGCCCTGGAGCGCGCGGAAGCCGATCAACGACCCCTCGGACCACGAGAGGCCGCAGAGCAGCGAGGCCGCAGAGAAGAGGCCGAGGCCGAGCATGAAGAGCCGCCGGCGGCCGAAGATGTCGGCCAGCCGCCCGCCGAGGAGCAGGGCGCCGCCGAACAGGATCGCGTACGCGCTGATCACCCACTGGAGGTTCTCCTGGGCGAAGTGCAGGTCGGTCTTGATCGCCGGCAGAGCGACGTTCACGATGGCGATATCGAGCACGACCATGAACTGCGCAGCCACGACGACGGCCAGCGCGAGCAACTTCCGCCGGGAGGTCTGTGCTGTGATCGAGGCTTGTGTCATCTATTGCTCCAATGAATCGTTGTTGAGTGCAACGATAGCACACATGAACGCTTGGACACGCTACACTTCTCCTTGATGAACGTTTCCGGCGCCCATAAAGCGGTGATCGGACCGCTTATGGCAGGTCCGCCCAAGGAGCTCCTCTCGAGCACGACGTTCCTCCTGAAGCGGCTTGGATTCGCCGCAAAGGAGGACTCGCACAGTGCGTTCGAGGGCACGGGCCTCAGCCCGTTTCACTTCGCGGTGCTGGCCCTCCTCGAGGAGGACCCCCGCGAGACGCAGGCCGTCATCGCCGACGCGCTCGGCTACGACCGCGGCCACCTCGTGAGGCTGCTCGACGAGCTCGAGGAGCGAAACCTCGTCGTGCGAAAGCGCGACCCCGACGATCGCCGGCGTCACGTCGTCAAGCTGACCGCCGACGGCCGAAAGGCCCTCGGCAAGATGCGCGCGATCGTCGAGAAGCTCGAGGACGAGTTCCTGTCACCGCTCGACACCGGCGAGCGCGCCGTCCTGCACACGCTCCTCGTTCGGCTCGCGGCCCATCACGATCCGCGCTGCACGCCGCGCGACCCCGGCGCGACCTCCTAGTTTGCCGGCCCCAGGGCGCGGGTACCGATACCGCCCGTGCCCCAAGAGGAGGTCCAGTGATGGGCGGCTACACCAAGCAGAACCTGACCAGGGTCGAGAACCAGGCGCCCAACTTCGGGATCTCTGACGAGCTCGAGGCGCGCTTTGCGCGCCGCCCGCTCGAGGGCGAGGAGCTGGGACTCAGCCTGTTCCGGCTCGCTCCCAACTTCCGGATCCCATTCGGCCACAAGCACGTCGGCCAGGAAGAGGTCTACGTCGTCACGAGCGGCTCGGCCAGGATCAAGGTCGAGGACGAGATCGTCGAGCTCGGCCAGTGGGACGCGATCCGCATCGACAAGGACACCATGCGAGACGTCGAGGCCGGGCCCGACGGGGTGGAGTACCTGGCGTTCGGCGCCGGTGACGACCCGACGGAGGTCGAGATGGCGCAGGGCTGGTGGACTGACTAGCCGCCGGCTCGGGTCATCGTGACCGCGAGGGCGGGATCACCAAGCGCCACGACGAGAGGCGTCAGCCCTTCGAGCCAGCACGCGTGCTCGAGCCCACCGACGTCGTGCGGGTCATAGCCGATCTCGGCGGCAAGGCCGGCGACGACCGAGCGAGCCTCAGGATCGTCTCCGCACACGAAGACCGCGGGCCGGACATCTCCGAACCCCCGCTCCGCGGCGCTCGCCCAGACGTGGTTGAACGCCTTGACGACGCGCGCACGAGGCGCGAGCGCCTGGATCACCGACGCGCCTGACTCCCCGGGCGGGAACGCCTCGCGAACCGACCAGACTCCCTCGCCGCCGCCGAACGTGTCGTCAAGGTAGGGGTTGGTCGCATCGATCAGGACCTTCCCGCTCAGGTCGAGGTCGGACACGATGATGCGCACCGCCTGCCACGGGACCGTCAGCAGGACGACGTCGGCGGCTGCGGCCGCACCTGCATAGTCCGCGCCCGACGTTGCACCAACGCGATCGGCGATCGATCGTGCCCGCTCGGCGCTCCGGGAGCCGACCGCGACCCCGTGCCCGGCGGCCGCCCAGCCACGTCCCAGCGCAGAGCCCATTGCACCTGCTCCGACCACCGCGATCCGCATGGGTGGGAAGGGTCTCACAGACTGGCGCTGAGACCGCGTTCCCGGAGGTTGCGACAATCGGTACACTCGGCCGCATGCTTGTGGGCAGGGGGGATGAGTGCCTGCGCATCGATCGGCTGCTCGACGACGCGCGCGAAGGCCATGGCGGCGCGCTCGTCGTCTCCGGCGAGCCGGGGATCGGCAAGACGTCGCTCCTCGAGCACGCCGCCGCGGGCGCTGAGGACATGTGCGTGGTGCGGGCT
>JBOHBE010000159.1:0-8406 GCA_050698235.1 Gaiellales bacterium | reverse complement strand
CACCGCGCTCGCAGGCTCGGCCACCGCGCGCAGCACCGGCACCTCGCGCAGGGCGCGGGCCGGGTCGCGGTAGAGCTCGAGCGTCGCCTCGAGCGCGGCCAGCGACAGCTTGTCGATGCGGACGGCTCGCGCGAGCGGATGCCGCCGGATGCGCGCGACGACCTCGGCGGTTCCGAGGATGACGCCGGCCTGCGGGCCGCCCAGCAACTTGTCTCCCGAGAAACAGACGACCGTCGCGCCGGCTTCGATGCTCGACCGCGCGGTCGGCTCGTCGGCGAGGTCGGGCAGGTCCATGAGCTGGCCGGAGCCGAGGTCGTCGATCACGGGGATCCGATGCTCGGCCGCCAAGGCCGCGAGCTCGCCGAGCGACGGCGCGCCTGTGAACCCGACCATCCGGAAGTTCGACTGGTGGACGCGGAGGATGGCTCCGGTGTCAGGGCCGACAACGCGTGCGTAGTCCCCGATCCGGGTGCGGTTGGTCGAGCCGACCTCCACAAGGCGGGCGCCGGACTGGGCGAGCACGTCGGGGATGCGAAAGCCGTCGCCGATCTCGATCAGCTCGCCGCGGCTGATGGGCACGTCCCGCCCGGCGGCGAGCGCCGCCAGCACCAGCATGACGGCCGCGGCGTTGTTGTTGACGGCCATGCCGTCCTCGGCGCCCGTCAGCTCAGAGAGGATCGGGCCGAGGTGGGTGTGGCGGGACCCGCGCATGCCGGCGTCCAGGTCGTACTCCAGGTTCGAGTAGCCGCCCGCAACGCGCGCCACGCGCTCGATCGCGGCGGCCGGAAGCGGCGCTCGGCCCAGGTTCGTGTGCACGATCACGCCGGTGGCGTTGAGGACCGAGCGCAGGCTCGGCGGCCGGTCGAGGTGCCGCTCGGCCCGTGCGAGGAGCTCCTCCGGCGCCTCGGCGACGCCTCGCCGGCGGGCATCGGCGAGCGCCGCCCGGACCGCCTCGACGGTGGCCGGGCGCCCGTGGCGCGCGACGAGGTCGGCGGCGCGCTCGTCGCCGAGCACGGCGTCGACCGACGGCAGACCTCGCAGCGGGTGATCGGTCATGGTGCAATTCTATGCTCACACGTGCCCAGGCAGAGACGCCCGACCCTCTATGCGATGCAATCGTTCGGCCGCCGCCAGCGGCCGCGGCGTCTTCCGCCGGTCCGTCCGCTGGCCGCGATCGCCGTCGTCGTGGCCTCGGCACTGCTCGCCACGGCGGCGTTTGTGACCCACCGCCTCTGGCCGCTGACCGACCGTGCCGCCGGTGCCATCGACGCCCCCGCGCTGCGCGCGGGCGGAGGGCCGGGGACGCCCGCGCCGGTCGAGCTCGTCGCGGGTGGTGCGGCCGGCAGCCCGGCGAACGTGCATGCGCACGCCGCGATCGTCGTCGATCGCACGACCGGGCGGGTGCTGTGGCAGAAGGACGCACACCGCCAGCTCCCCGTCGCGAGCCTGACCAAGCTCATGACTGCGCTCGTCGCGGCGGACGGGAAGCTCGACGCGTCGTTCCGGGTGACGCCGGCGATGACGGGCGTGCCCGGCTACACGCTCGGGCTCAACGCGGGCGACCGGGTCACCGAGCGGCGGATGCTGGCCGCCGCGCTCATCGCCTCTGCGAACGACGCGGCCAATGCCCTCGCCGTGCATCGCTCGGGATCGGTCGCGCGGTTCGTGCGGCGCATGAACGCGCAGGCCCGCGACCTCGGCCTCGCCGACACCCACTACTCCAACCCGTCCGGGATCTTCGACCAGGGCAACCGATCGTCGGCGTGGGACCAGGCGACCGTCTCGCTTCGCATCCTCGAGCAGCCGCTGCTCCGGCGGATGGTGGGCGTGAAGACCTACTCGGCCGGGCCGACGACGTCGTATGTGAGCAGGAACACGCTGCTGTGGGACTACCGGGGTGCGATCGGGATCAAGACGGGTCAGACGACCGCGGCCGGGAACTGCATCGCCGCGGCGGCCCGCCGCGGAGGGCGCTCGGTGGTCGTCGTCCTGCTGCACGTCGGCGGTGACGAGTTCGCGACCGCGAGCCGGCTGCTCGACTGGGGCTTCAAGCACGATGACTGAGGATCCATGACGAGCGCGCCCACCGTCCTCGCCCAGCTCACCGACCTCCACATCGAGGTCGGCGTCGGAGATGCCGGCCCGGCCCGGGCGGTCGCCGCGGCGGTGGCGGCCGTCGGCGCGCTCCGGCCCGCGCCCCACGCCGTCATCGTGACGGGCGATGTGGCCGAGTCGGGCGCGTCCCGGGAGTACGAGCGGGCGCGCGAGCTGCTCGCGCCTCTGACGATGCCCGTGCATGCGATCCCCGGAAACCATGACGACGCCGGCGAGCTGCGCGGGGTGTTCGGCGGAGATGGGCCGCACGGGTTCGGGGTGCGCGTCGGCGGGATCCGCCTCGTCGCGATGGACAGTACGCGGCCGGGCCATGACGACGGCTCGCTCTCGGCCGACCGGCTCGTGTGGCTACGCGAGCAGCTGACGGTCGAGCCGGCCACGCCGACCGTCGTCGCGATGCACCATCCACCGCTCCTCAACGGCATGCCCGCGCTCGACGTGCTCGGGCTGCCCGAGGACGACCGGCGGGCGCTCGCCGAGGTGCTGGGGGCGAACCCTCAGGTGCGGCGGGTCGCCGCCGGGCACGTGCACAGGGCAGCCTTCGCCACGCTCGGCAACTGCGGCGTGGTCGCGTGCCCCGCCGTGTACCTCGAGGCGCGCCTCGAGATCGGCGGGACGATCCTCGATCTCGTCGAGGCGGCACCGGGGTTCGCGCTCCACGTCGCCCTCGGCGACGGGTGCGCGACCCACGTTCAGGTGGTCACGACGGCGGCGTGACGTACGCCGCGTGCATCGCGAACACGAGCGCGGCTATCAGCCCGAGGTAGACCGTGGCGACGGCCGTCCGTTGCGGCCAGGTCACGCTGTGGTACGCCTTGAAGGCGGGTTCGGCGCGGTGCGTCCAGCGGCGGTAGAGCTCGTAGCCGCCGAGGCCCAGCACGAGCAGCGCGAAGATGTTGTGGTAGGCGAAGAAGAACAGGGCGACCATGAACAGCCCGACGAACCAGAACACGGGGTGCAGGGCTGCGACGGCGCGACCGCCGTCGAGCGGGACGACGGGCACGAGGTTGAACAGGTTCAGCAGGAACCCGACGTAGGCCAGCGCCCGCAGCAGGTTCGAGTCGACCTGCTCTGCCCACAGGAGCACCGCGAGCGCCCCGAGGCTGCCGAGCACGGGCCCGGCCAGGCCGACCTTGGCCTCGGTCCACGCGTTGTCGGGCAGCTCCTTCATGGCGACGAACGCGCCCAGGAACGGCACGAACATGGGCGCCGACGCCTCGATCCCCTCGCGCCGCAGCTGGATCACATGCCCCAGCTCGTGCACCATCAGGAGCAGGAGGAAGCCGACGCCGAACTGCCATCCCCACACCCACGCATACAGCGCCGCCGAGATCAGGAAGCTGAGCAGGAACTTGAACTTGAAGACGAACGCGAGGTTCCCGATCAGCTTCAGCGCGAGGAGGCCGCCCGCGGCGATGCCTCCGCCGGCGCGGCGGAGAAGGCCGCGGCGCTCCTGCACCGGGCTCTGGAACGGCGGGTCGTCGGGCGGCCGGGGCGGGAGCGTTCCCGTCGGCGACTCGCGCGCCTCCCAGGGGTCGTACGTCATGGCCTCAGAGTAGCGGTGGAGGGTGGAAAGTCCATGTGCGGCGATGTCACGTCCCCTCGCGACCGATCCACTCCTCGCCGCCCTCGAAGACCTCCTTCTTCCAGATCGGCACCGTCTCCTTCAGGGTGTCGATCGCCTCGCGGCAGGCGTCCATCGCGGCGCCCCGGTGGGCGGCCGAGACGGCGATGACGACGCTCGCCTCGCCGAGCGGCACGTGGCCCGTGCGGTGGGCGATCGCGACGTGCAGGACGTCGTGCCTCGCACGGACGGCCGCCGCGATCCGCTCCATCTCGGCCTCGGCCATCTCCGGATAGGCGTCGTACTCTAGGTGGGTCACGGTCCGCCCGCGGCTGTGGAGGCGGGTGATGCCGATGAACGTCGCGACCGCGCCGGCGCCGGGATCGGCCACCTCGGCCACGACCGCGTCGAGGTCGAGTTCTCCCGCCTGGACGGTGAACGCGCCGCCCGAGACCGGCGGGATGACCGCGACCTCGTCGCCGGGCGAGAGCTCGTCGCCGCGCCGTGCGTACTCGCGGTTTCGGGCGTAGGCGAGGCCGGGCGGCTCGTCCCCCAGCTCGAGCCTCGGCCACACGTCGGCGATGGCCGCGCCGTCGGGGACGTCCAGCTCGCGTTCCGACCAGCCGGCCCGCTCACGCAGCGCGGCGAAGAGCCTGACGGTGATCCGCACGCGGGCAGCGTACCGGCTCGCGGCGGTCCGGCCCCGGCCCGCGCTCTATCGTTCCGGCAATGACGAAGCCGGTCTACGGCCCCGACGACGCCCCGGCCGTGCGCCCGCCTCCGGGCGAGTTCCCGTTCACGCGCGGCGTCAGGCCCGAGGGCTACCGCGGCCGACCGTGGACGATGCGCCAGTACGCCGGGTTCTCGTCGGCCGAGGAGACAAACACGCGGTTCCGCCTCCTGCTCGACCGCGGCCAGACAGGCCTCTCGGTCGCGTTCGACCTGCCGACGCAGCTCGGGCTCGACTCCGACGACCCTCTGGCGCTGGGCGAGGTCGGGCGCACGGGCGTCGCGATCGACTCGCTCGCGGACATGCGCCTCCTGCTCGCGGGGATCCCGCTGGGCGAGGTCTCGGCGTCGATGACGATCAACGCGCCGGCGTCGCTTCTGCTGCTTCTCTACGAGCTCGTCGCCGAGGAGCAGGGCGTCGAGTCCAAGGCGCTCCGCGGCACCGTTCAGAACGACATCCTGAAGGAGTACATCGCGCGCGGGAACTACATCTTCCCGGCCAGGCCGAGCATGCGCCTCACCGTCGACACGTTCCGATACTGCACCGAGCGGCTGCCCCGCTGGAACACGATCTCGATCTCGGGATACCACATCCGCGAGGCCGGCTCGACCGCGGCGCAGGAGCTCGCGTTCACGATCGCCAACGGCATCGCCTACGTGCAGGCGGCGGTCGACGCCGGGCTCGAGGTCGACTCGTTCGCGAGCAGGCTCTCGTTCTTCTTCAACGCTCACAACGACTTCTTCACCGAGGTGGCGAAGTTCCGGGCGGCGCGCATGCTGTGGGCCGAGATCATGCGCGACCGGTTCGGCGCCCGCGACCAGCGCTCGCAGATGCTGCGGTTCCACGCCCAGACCGGCGGCTCTACCCTCACCGCGCAGCAGGCCGAGAACAACATCGTCCGCGTGGCCGTGCAGGCGCTCTCGGCGGTCTGCGGCGGGGCGCAGAGCCTGCACACGAACGGCTACGACGAGGCGCTCGCCCTCCCGACGGAGCGCTCGGCGACGATCGCGCTTCGCACGCAGCAGATCCTGGCGACCGAGGCCGGCGCCACGGCCACGACCGACCCGCTGGGAGGGAGCTACTACATCGAGGCGCTGACCGACCAGCTGGCCGGCGAGGGCCGGACCCTGATCGCCGAGATCGACCGGCTGGGCGGCGCGGTCGCGGCGGTCGAGTCGGGCTGGGTGCAGGACGCGATCGAGCAGAGCGCCTTCGACTACCACCGGCGGGTGCAGGCCGGCGACGACGTCATCGTCGGCGTGAACCGCTACCAGAGCGGCGAGTCCGAGCCGATCGAGCTCCACCGGATCGACCCCGACGCCGAGCAGCGCCAGGTCAACCGCACGAGGGCGGCCCGGGCCGGGCGCGACGGAGCGGCGTGGGAGGCGGCCGTCGCGGCCGTACGCGCCGCTGCGGGGTCGGACGCGAACGTGCTGCCGCCGATGCGCGAGGCGCTGCGTGTCGGCGCGACGGTGGGCGAGCTGTGCGGTGTCCTGCGCGAGGCCTGGGGCACCTACGACACGGCGCATGCACCCACGTAGCTGCGGCCGGGCGCGCGAATGGGGCGCCTGCGCCGCCGTGCGAGACCGGCGCCGACGCCCCTGGGGTCCGGCGCTCTAGACGGCGCCGCGAGTCTTGCCCATCAGCGCGGGGACCGTGCGCATGATGAGCTTGATATCGCCCCAAAGGCTCCAGTTCGTCACGTACAGGTAGTCGAGGACAAGCATCTGCGAGAACGTGACCTCGCTTCGGCCGCAAACCTGCCAGAGGCCGGTGAGCCCGGGCGTCAGGTCGAGCCGACGCAGGCCCCAGTCGTTCACGAACTGGTGCTCGTGCGGGATGAGCGGCCGGGGCCCGACCAGGCTCATCTGGCCGCGCAGCACGTTCCAGAGCTGCGGAAACTCGTCGATCGAGTAGCGGCGGAGGAACCCGCCGACGCTCGTGACACGGGGGTCGTCGGGGATCTTGAACATCCGCGCGTCGCCCTTGTCGCGGTGCGCGTTCAGGTGCGCGACCTCGTCCTTGCGCTGCTCGGCGTCGCGCACCATCGTCCGGAACTTGATGATGGTGAACGGCTGCTGGCCGCGGCCGATCCGGGTCTGGCGGAAGAACACCGGCCCGGTGCTGTTCATGCGGATCGCGATCGCCGTAGCCAGGAAGACGGGCGACAGCACGACGAGCCCGAACACCGCGCCCGCGACGTCCATGGCGCGCTTCGCCAGCCGGTGCGACGCGCCGAGCTCGGGCGGCGTCAGGCCGAGGAGCGGCGTGCCCTCGAGCGAGTAGACGCCGGCCCGGCTCCCGACCACCTCGAACAGGCGCGGGACGATGTCGACCTGGACGCCCAGCTCGTTGCAGACGCGGACGACGTCGAGGCCGGCCTCGTGGTCGGCGGTGAACGCGAGTACGACGTGGTCGATGTCGTGCGTCTGGAGGATCATCCCGAGCTCGTCCGTCGAGCCCAGCACGGGGATGTCAGCGACCTCGTCGTGCAGCGGCAGCGGGTTCTGGTCGACGAAGCCGACCAGGTCGAGGCCGTAGTTCGGCGAGCGCCGGATCTTGCGCGCGATCTCCTGTCCGACGAGCCCGGCACCGACGACCACCGCGTTCTGCTTCAGCGCGAGCTGCCGGCGGAGCACCGAGCGCGAGAGGCTCCGGTACGCGGGGATGGCGACCGATGCGACGGCCCAGAATGCGATCACGCGGCCGCCGTGAAGCGAGCTCGGCGAGATCACCTGGATCACGGCGAACACCGTCCATGACGCGACGGTGACGCAGTGGAAGATCGGCCACACCTCGTCGAGCGTCGCGTTATCGGCGCCGACGCGATCGCGTCGGTAGAGACCGTAGAAGCCCGACAGCGCCGCCCAGGCGACGAGGACGATCAGGAGCGGATCAAGAGTGGTGCCGCCGCTCGAAAGGAAGTACGCGCCGGCGAGCGCGGTGACCAGCCCGGCGAGGTCCGCGAGGGCGAGCGCGTAGCGCACCATGCCTCTGCGAACGCGGCCCGTGGGGCGCGCGGAACGGGGCAGCGGGTGGACGGTTGCGGTCTGACGGGGCGCGCTGACCACGCTCGTCTTGACCGTATCCTGGTCCAGCCTGACGGCCGATGACGTCTCCGTTCGAACCTGCTCGCCCACAGGGTGCCCACCCTTCTCGGTTGTCTGCCTCGCAAGGTCGAACGTACTCGTCTCTTTGCGCCGAGTCAAGATGGATTTTCACCAATTCGTTGCATTTGGACGCCTTTCGGCCCCCACCTCATCCCCGGCGGCATCCTACCGCTCCCGGAGGACTTCGGTAGGCTGCCGCCGCGATGACGCCCCGAACCACCCGTGATCGGATCGAGGCGGTCGAGCGGCTGCGCGAGGAAGCGGCGCACGCCGGATCGTCCGCCGCAGTCGACCGCCAGCGCGAGCGCGGCAAGCTCCTGGCCCGCGAACGGGTGGAGCTGCTGCTCGATCCGGGCTCGTTCACCGAGCTCGATGCGTTCGTCCAGCACCGAAATCCGAACTTCGGGATGATGGACAACCGGCCCTACGGCGACGGGGTCGTCACCGGGCACGGGACGGTGGAAGGGCGGCGGGTGTTCGTCTTCTCGCAGGACTTCACTGTATTCGGTGGCTCCCTCGGAGAGGCCTTCGCCGAGAAGATCGTGAAGGTCATGGACATGGCCGTGCGCTTCGGCTGCCCGATCGTCGGCATCAACGACTCCGGCGGCGCGCGCATCCAGGAGGGCGTCGTGTCGCTGGCCGGCTACGCCGACATCTTCCTGCGCAACGTGCAGGCCTCCGGCGTGATCCCGCAGATCTCGCTCGTGATGGGGCCGTGCGCCGGCGGGGCGGTCTACTCGCCCGCCATCACCGACTTCGTCTTCATGGTCGAGTCGACCAGCCACATGTTCATCACCGGGCCCGACGTCATTCGCGCGGTGACGCACGAGACGGTCAGCAAGGAAGAGCTGGGCGGCGCGGCCGCCCACGTGCGGTCGGGCGTCGCC
>JBOHBE010000158.1:0-11791 GCA_050698235.1 Gaiellales bacterium | reverse complement strand
CCTGCTCCCCGGGACGGACCCGGTGACGATGATGGCCGAGTTCATCCCCGTCCTCGTGCTCTACGGACTGAGCTACTTCCTGGTGCGTGCGGTCGAGCCGAAGCACGGGAACGACCCGGCACCCGAGCCGCTGTGATCCTGGCCGCAGACTGGGTCGTCCCCCTGGACGGCCCGCCAATCCGCGACGGCGCGGTCCGGGTCGAGGGGCGATCGATCGCCGAGGTCGGCCCGGCCGGCCCGGACGCCGACGAGCGATTCGACGGCTCCGTGATCCTGCCCGGGCTCGTCAACGCCCACACCCACCTGGAGTACGCAGCGATGGGCGGCTTCGGCGACGGGATGACGTTCGGGCCGTGGATCGAGGATCACATCAGGCGCAAGGCCGCCACGGGGCCGGACGACTCGCTCGAGCAGGCGCGCGCCGGGGCAACCGCCTGCCTCCGCTCGGGCGTGACGACGATCGCCGACTGCAGCTACTCGGGCGCGGTTGCCGCGGCCGCCGCCGAGGCCGGTCTGCGGGCGATCGTGTATCTGGAGGGCTTCAGCGACTGGGGCGACCTGCGCGCCCGCACCGAGGCGCGGATCGATGCGATGACGGCCACCGCGCTCGTGCAGCCGGGCGTCTCGCCCCACGCTCCATTCACGGTGACGCTCGACGACTACCGGACGCTCATCGGGCTCGCAAGGGAGCGGGGCCTGCCGGTCGCGACGCACCTGCTCGAGTCCTCCCGCGAGACGCTCCACCTCGACGCGTTTCGCGACGTCCTCGGCCCCGACACGGTCGCGATCCACGTCGTGTTCGCGGACCCGGCCGACATCGACCTCATGGCCGAGCTCGACGTGCCGGCCGTCCACTGCCCGCGCTCCAACGCCCTCCTCGGCTGCGGTATCGCCCCGCTCCCGGAGCTGCTCGAGGCCGGCGTACGGGTGGGGCTCGGGACCGACTCGCCGTCGTCTGCGATCGACTTCGACATGTGGGCCGAGATGCGGGCGGCCGTGATGCACGCCCGTGCGCGCCTCGGCCGGGCCGACGCGCTCTCGGCCCGGTCCGCTCTCGAGCTCGCCACCACGGGCGGCGCGGCCGCGCTCGGCCTGGGCGACACCACCGGCACGCTCACGCCCGGGAAGGCCGCGGACGTCTGCGTCCTCGACCTGTCGGGGTCGAGCTTCCTGCCCTGGGACGACCCGGTCACGGCGGCTGTGTACGGCGGCTCATGCGACCGGGTCTCACTGACGATGGTGGATGGAGAGATACGCTACCGACGCGGATCCCACGAGTCTCCGACGGCGACCGCCGCCAGAGCCAAGATGATCCACGCCTGAGAGACACCATGCTCTTCGAACGCATACGCCGCGGGCAGAAACCGGTCTTCCTCTTCCTGGCAGTCATGTTCGGGCTGGGATTCGTCGCGCTGGGCGTGGGGTCGGGCGCCGGGGGCATCAACCTCGGCGACCTCCTGAACACCGGGGGCGGCAGCGGGTCGGTCTCCGACCTCTCCGCCAAGACCCGCGAGCACCCGAACAACGCGCCCGCCTGGCGCGAGCTGGCGGCGGCCTACCAGGCCGACGGACAGACCGACGCCGCCATCGGCGCGTATCTGCGCTACATCGCACTTCGGCCGAAGGACCAGAACGGCCTCTCGGGCGGCGCCTCGCTGCTCGAGCTGCGGGCCCGGCAGAGCCAGACCCAGCTGACCAGGGCTGAGGCGCTCGCCGCGCAGTACACGACGCCCTCCTCGGCGTCGGCCGCCCAGGCGCTCAAGCTCGCGCCGGCGCTCTCACACTCGGTGCAGGACGCCCTGGCGCAGCCGTACAACACCAAGGTTCAGACCCTCCAGTCGCGCATCAGCTCGGACTACCTCCAGGCCACGGCCCTGCGCCAGAAGCTCGTCGCGCTCGACCCGCGGAACGCCCCGTACCAGTTCGCGCTGGCTCAGGACGCCGCCGCCGGGCGCCAGTACACCACCGCCGCCACGGCGCTCAAGGCGTACCTCGACCTCGAGCCGAACCTCGACGCCGCGACCCGCCAGCAGCTCGAGCAGACGCTGAAGGCGCTCCAGTCCTTCGGGACGACGCCGGCAGCTCCGTAATTTCCCCTCCCTGCGGGGTGTGGCTACCCGTATTCCCCGCATTTTCCCCGTATGGCACGATGCGAGCGTGCCGCTCACGGTACTGATCGTCGACGACCATCCCAGCTTTCGGGCACTGGCGCGAACGGTGCTCCAGGCGGAGGGCTTCGACGTCATCGGCGAGGCGGTGGACGGGGCGTCCGCGCTCACGGAATGCGAGCGCCTCCGGCCCGAGCTCGTGCTGCTCGACGCGCAGCTGCCCGACACCGACGGGTTCGCGGTCGCCGCCGAGCTCACTCGCGGAGGCGACGGGCCCGCGGTCGTCCTCACGTCGAGCCGCGACGCCGCCGACTTCGGACCGCTCGTCGCCGAGAGCGGGGCGCTGGGATTCGTGGCGAAGGCCGAGCTCTCGGCCGCTGCGCTCGCGGCGTTCCTGCCGTGACGGGGTGGCGTAGGCGCGCCGCTCTCTGGGCCGTCGGAGTGGCGCTCGGGGCCGCCTCGGCGACAGCGATCGCGCTCAGCCCGACCGTGAACCACGGATTCATCGCGTTCGCGCTGATCATCGGCGGGTCGTTCATCGCCACCGGCCTCGTCGCCCTCGCCCGCCGGCCCGAGAACCGCTTCGGCCTTCTGCTCTACGCGGTCGGGATCGCCTGGTTCGTCGGGACGCTGACGACGTCCGGCAACGCCTACGTCTTCTCGATCGGCGCGCTCTTCTCGACCACGTACTACGCCGTGCTCGTCCATGCGATCCTGGCGTACCCGCGCGGCCGCCTCGAGTCACGGCCCGCAAAGGTGATCGTTGCGGCGGCCTACGCCGACACCTTCGGCGTCCAGCTGCTGGTGAGCCTCGTCGGGACGCCGCAGGACATCACGAACGACACCGAAGCGCCGCGAAACGTGCTGCTGGTCTCGCATCACCCAGATGTCGCGTCGGCGGCGCAGAACCTCTCGGCGGCGGTCGGTGTCGTGCTCCTGGCGGCCGTCGTCGCGATCGTCATCCAGCGCTGGCGGTCGGCCTCGTCCGCAGCGCGGCGGGTGCTCGCGCCGGTCCTTGCGACGAGCGGCGTCGGCATCGCGACGATCGCCGTGGCGCTCCTGGTCGAGATCGTGGCCGGAGACACCGCCGGCACGGGAGCGTTCATCGTCTCGTCGCTGGCCTTTGCGAGCGTACCGCTCGGGTTCCTGGTCGGGATCCTGCGCACGAGCCTGTCCCGCTCCGGGGCGGTCACGGAGCTGATCGACGAGCTCTCGCGCAGCCACGAGCCCGGCCGTGTCCGAAAGGCGCTGCGACAGGCGGTCGGCGATCCCAGCCTCGAGCTCGCATACTGGCTCGGCGACCTGCACGTCTACGTCGACGCGGACGGGCGGCCGCTCGACCCGGCCGAACGCCCGGACCGGGCCGTCACGATCGTCGAGCGGTCGGGGAAGCGGGTGGCCGCGCTCATCCACGACCCGGCGCTCGCCGACAACACGGAGCTTCTCGAGACCGTCGGCGGGACGGCCGGGCTGGCGCTCGAGAACGAGCAGCTCCAGGCCGACCTCCGCGCCCGCCTCGGCGCGCTCGAGCAGTCCGAGCGCCGGTTCCGGGAGCTGCTCGAGAACGTCCACCTCATCGCCGTCAGCCTCGACCTCGACGGCCGGATCACCTTCTGCAACGAGTACCTTGCCGACCTGGCCGGCTACTCGCGCGCGGAGCTGATCGGCCGCCCGTGGGCCGAGACGTTCAACCCCGCCGACGAGCAGTTCATGGCCCAGGTGCGCGAGGGCTCGATCAACCCGCACGAGGAGATGTTCATCCTGACCAGGTCCGGCGAGCGGCGCGAGATCGCATGGAACAACACGCTCTTGCGCGACGACGCCGGCCGTCTCATCGGATCGACGAGCATCGGCGAGGACGTGACCGAGCGCAACCGCGCGACGCGCCGGCTGCTGCTCCAGGTGCAGGTGGCGCGGTCGCTGGCCGGATCGCCCTCGATGGACGTCGCGCGCCCGCTCGTCCTCGAGCACCTGACGCGCGCGCTCGCGTGCTGGCTGGGCGTGTTCTGGCGGCCGACGCCCGACGGGACGGCGCTCGCCGTCGACGCGGTCGTCCTGACCGACGCCGAGGACGACGCCGAGTTCGCATCGGCGGTTCGCGATCTGCGGCTCGCGGCCGGGCAGGCGCTTGCCGGCCGGGCCTGGCAGACGGCGCAGCCGGCCTGGATCCCCGACCTGGCCGCTGACGGATCGTTCCCGCCGCTCCCGCCGAGGCAGCGCGAGGAGCCGCGCGGGACCCTGGCGTTCCCGATCATCTCGAACGGCGAGGTCATCCTCGTCCTCCAGATCTCGTCCGACGACCCGACGCCCCCCGACCCCGGGACGCTCGAGGTGCTCGAGTCGACGTTCCAGAACGTGCTCCAGTTTGCAGAGCGGCGCGAGGCCGAGGCCGCGGAGCGGCGGCTGGCGGCGGAGCAGGCCGCGCTGCGCCGCGTCGCGACGCTGATCGCCGAGGGCGCCGAGCCGGAGCGCGTGTTCCAGGCGGTCACGTCCGAGGTCGGCAATCTGTTCGACGCCCAGACCGCGAACATGGTGCAGTACCGCCCGGATGGGACGAGCGCGGTGCTGCTCGGCGGCTGGACGGCCGACGTCGCCGCGCTCGCACCGGGGACGATCCTCGAGATGGACGGCGAGGCGGCCATCTCGCAGATCCGCGAAACGGGGCTCCCGGTGCGGATCGACGACTACACGCGCCTCTCGGGGGACCTGGCGTCGCAGGTGCGCGAGCTCGGAGCGCGGGCGGCGGTCGCGGCGCCGATCATGGTGCAGGGGTACCTGTGGGGCGCGATGATCGTGATCTCGAACGAGGGGCCGTTCGCGCCGGGCACCGAGACCCGCATCGCCGAGTTCACCGACCTCGTCGCGCTCGCCCTGTCGAGCACGGACGCGTATTCGCAGCTGACCGAGTCACGAGCGCGGATCGTCGAGGCCGGCGATGCCGAACGGCGCCGGCTCGAGCGAAACCTGCACGACGGCGCCCAGCAGCGCCTCGTCTCGCTCTCGCTGGCCCTGCGGCTGGCTCGGAACCGCCTGGAGGCTGATCCCGCGGCAGCCAGCGCGCTGCTCGAGGCGGCGAGCGAGGAGCTCGCCACCGCCCTCGAAGAGCTCCGGGAGCTGGCGCGGGGCATCCACCCCGCCGTCCTCACCGACCGCGGCCTCGCGCCCGCCCTCGAGGCTCTGGCCGGCCGGTCATCTGTCCCGGTGGAGCTCACGGCGATCCCCGAGGACCGTCTGCCCGCCCAGGTCGAGGCCGCCGCGTACTACGTCGTCTCGGAGTCGCTCGCGAATGTGGCCAAGTACGCGGGCGCCTCGCGCGTCGACGTCGCCGTCGTGTGCCGCGATGGGTGGGCGCTCGTCGAGGTCGCAGACGACGGCGCGGGCGGGGCCGATCCCGCCAGGGGATCCGGACTGCTCGGCCTGGCCGACCGCGTCGAGGCGCTCTCGGGCAACCTCGACGTCGAGAGCCCGGAGGGCGCCGGCACGCGCGTCCGCGCCCGGATTCCGCTCGCGTAAGCCGCCCCCGGGGCCGTGTGGTTACCCGCACTGCGGACGCCTGCCCGCCGCACCGCAGGAGAGCATGACGGTGAGCACCATGCGTCTGTGCTTTATCCCCCCTCTCGAGGAGCTGTCATGCCACGCAAGAATCTCGCCGCCCGCATGGGCGGCTGGAGCGCGCATCACCGCTGGCTCGCCCTGGGTCTCTGGTTCGCCTTCGTCATCGCCGCCATCGTCGGCGGCGCGATCACCGGCCAGGTCAACCTCAAGGAAAGCCAGCTCGGTGACGGCGAGGCGGGTCATGCCGCCCGCGTCATCGACAACGCCGGGTTCAAGGACCGGGCGGGCGAGATGATCATCATCACCGATCCCGGCCACACCATCGGCGATCCGAGCTTCCGCGCGGTCGTCAACCAGACCGTGGATCGCGTCTCCACGTTCCCGCAGGTCACCAACGTCCGCAGCCCGCTGGCCTCCAGCAACTCCGGCCAGGTGACGAAGGACGGCAGCTCGGCGCTCGTGCAGTTCGACATCACGGGCCCGATCGACACGGCCAAGGATCGCATCCAGCCGGTCATGAACGCCGCCGCCGACCTCCAGAAGGCGCATCCCGAGATGCACATCGCGGAGTTCGGGCAGGCGTCGGCCGACCACGTCCTCTCGAACAAGATCGACGGCGACCTGAACCACGCACGGAACGTGTCGCTGCCGCTCACGCTCATCATCCTGCTCTTCGCGTTCGGCGCAGCCGTGGCCGCGGGCATTCCGGTGCTCCTGGCGTTCTCGGCCGTGCTGGCCACGTTCGGCCTGAACTCGATGATCAGCCACGTGTTCCCCACGACCGACGTCACCGCCGAGATCATCCTGATGATCGGGATGGCCGTCGGCGTCGACTACTCGCTCTTCTACCTGCGCCGTGAGCGCGACGAGCGAGCCGTCACCAAGACCGCCGACAAGAGCCGCATCAAGGCCGCCAAGACCGGCCTGCGCCTCGCCAAGAAGAACGGCGACGCGGCCGTCATCGCATCGGCCAAGGGCACCCTGCGCGAGGCCAAGCGGGCATCCGCCGCCAACCGCCGGTCGGCCCTCGACCTGGCCGCCTCCACGTCGGGCCAGGCCGTGCTCATCTCCGGCGTCACCGTGTTCATGGCGATGTCCGGGATGCTGCTGGCAGGCGACCCCACGTTCGTCGCCATCGGCATCGCCGCGATGCTCGTCGTGGCAGTCGCCGTCGTCGGCTCGCTGACCGGCCTCCCCGCGATGCTCGCGTTGCTCGGGGACAAGGTCGAGCGCGGCCGGATCCCGTTCCTGAGCCGGCTCACCGGCCGCCAGGATCAGACCGAGAGCCGCTTCTGGGGCGCGATCATCGACCGCGTCCTGCGCCGCCCGGCCGTCTCGGCGGGCATCGCAGCGGGCGCGCTGGCCATCCTGGCCATCCCCGCGTTCAGCATCAACACGCAGACCCCGAGCTTCAAGTTCCTGCCGCAGGACCTGACGATCGTCAAGACCTACAAGCAGATCGAGCAGAAGTTCCCGGGCGGCCCGGCCCCCGCGGTGATCGCGTTCCAGGCGAACGACGTCACCTCGCCCGAGGCCACGTCGGCGATCGCCGAGTTCAAGAAGCAGGCGCTCGCCACCGGTCAGATCGGAAACCCGATCGAGGTGACCGTGAGCCCGAATCACACCGTCGCGAAGATCACGGCCCCGCTGGCCGGCGACGGTGAGAACGCGGCGTCGGAGCACGCGCTCTCGACGCTTCGCAACTCGCTGATCCCGAACACGCTCGACCGCGTCAGCGGAGCCGACGTGTCGGTGACCGGCGACACCGCGGGCTCGCACGACTTCAACTCCCTGATGTCGGTCCGCACCCCGATCGTGTTCGCGTTCGTGCTCGGGATGGCGTTCCTGCTGCTCCTGATCACGTTCCACTCGATCGTGATCCCGATCAAGGCGATCCTGCTCAACCTGCTGTCGGTTGGCGCGGCGTACGGGATCCTGGTCGCGATCTTCCAGTGGGGCTGGGGCGAGTCGCTCCTGGGCTTCCAGTCGACCGGATCGATCGCAAACTGGCTGCCGCTCTTCCTCTTCGTCGTCCTGTTCGGCCTGTCCATGGACTACCACGTCTTCATCCTCTCCAGGGTGAAGGAGCTCAGGGACGGCGGCATGACGACCGACGAGGCCGTCTCGGCAGGCATCAAGAGCACCGCGGGCGTCGTGACCAGCGCCGCCATCGTGATGGTCGGAGTCTTCGGGCTCTTCGCCACCCTCTCGGTGCTCGACATCAAGCAGTTCGGAGTCGGCGCCGCCGTCGCCGTCCTGCTCGATGCGACCGTCATCCGCGCCGTGCTCCTGCCGGCGACGATGAAGCTCCTGGGCGAGTGGAACTGGTACATGCCCAGGTCGCTGCGGTGGCTGCCCACGCTGCAGCACTCGCCCGAGCCGGCCCCGGCCGACGCGTAGGCGAAAGCACCACCGAATACCACGAGGTCCGGCTCCGTCCGCTTGCAGGGCGGGGCCGGACCTCGTACGCTGCTCGCCCTGAGTGGTCGCCCCCCGAGAACTCCCCATCGGCACCGTCACCTTCCTCTTCACCGACATCGAGGGGTCGACGCGGCTCGTGAACAAGCTTCGCGACGGCTACGCCGGGGTGATGTCGCAGCACCAGGAGATCCTCCGCTCCTCGTTCAGCCGCCACAACGGCGAGGAGGTCGACACGCAGGGGGACTCGACGTTCTGGGTGTTCCGCGGAGCGCGCGAGGCGGTGGCCGCGGCGGCAGACGCCCAGCGAGGGCTCACCTCACACACGTGGCCCGACGAGGCGGAGGTCCGCGTCCGCATGGGCATCCACACGGGCGAGCCGGTGATCGCGGATGACCGCTACGTCGGCCTCGACGTGCACCGGGCGGCACGGATCTGCGACGCCGGACACGGCGGCCAGGTGCTCCTCTCGAACACCACGCACGCCCTGCTCGAGGGCGACCTGCCCGACGGGACGAGCACGCGCGAGCTGGGAGATGCCCACCTCAAGGACCTCGACCGGCCCGAGCACCTCCACCAGCTCGACGTCGCCGGGCTCGAGACGGCGTTCGCCGCGCTGAACACGACCGGGAGGGCGTCGGGGACGCCGATCCGCGTGGTGCTCGCCGACGACTCTGTGCTGCTTCGCGAGGGGGTGGCGAGGATCCTGTCGGAGGCCGACTTCGACGTCGTCGGGCAGGTCTCGAACGCCGACGACCTGCTGCGCCGGATCGGGTTCTCGAAGCCCGACGTCGCGATCGTCGACATCCGCATGCCGCCGACGAACACCGACGAGGGCCTTCAGGCGGCGCGCGCAATCCGCGAGCGGTTCCCCGGCGTGGGGGTGCTCGTGCTCTCGTCCTACGTGGAGCCCGGCTACGCGGTCGAGCTCCTCGGCGAGAACACCGAGGGGGTCGGATACCTGTTGAAAGACAGGGTCGCCGACGTCGACGACTTCGCCGCCGCGGTGCGGCGCGTCGCCCAGGGCGGCTCGGCCCTCGACCCGGCCGTCGTGGCCCAGCTCGTGGGCCGCCGGCGCACGGACGACCCGCTCGACGAGCTCACCCCTCGCGAGCGAGAGGTGCTCGGATTCATGGCCGAGGGCCGCTCGAACTCGGGCATCGCGCTTCGGATGGTCGTGACCGAACGGGCGGTCGAGAAGCACGTCACGTCCATCTTCTCGAAGCTCGGGCTGCCGGCGGCATCCGAAGACCATCGCCGCGTCCTGGCGGTGCTGGCCTTCCTGCGGGGGTAGGGGTTTCCACACCTACGGACACGTGGTCGCTCGACCGCGGCGCCCGCCTGCGCCGACGAGACTCCTCCAATCGTGATCAGCACCACACACACCCGCGAGGAGCCCAACATGACCGCCGTCGTCACCCCCATCGCCCCGTTGCGCGAGCTGGCACATCGCAGCTCGAACGGCGTTGACGTGACCATGCTGTGGGATCCCGCGACCGACCAGGTGCGCGTCGCCGTCGTCGATTTCGAGATCGGCGAGGCCTTTGACGTGCTCGTGGGCGACGCGAATCCCATGGACGTGTTCAACCACCCCTACTTCTACGCCGGCCTCGAGCAGGCCGCCGCCTGAGGAAGCCATGAGGAATCGACTTCGCAAGCTGATCTGCAGCCACCACGTCGTCGTCCATGACGGCGCGCAGCCCCGCCGCTGCGCCGGCTGCGGCACGCACGTGTAGATGGTCGATCGAGGCGTCCGCGCCCGCCCCTAGGCTGGGCCCGTGATCAAGTACCTCGGGTCGAAGCGGGCCCTCACCCAGGCCATCGCCGCAGGCGCGTCCGCGATCGGGGCGCGCACGGCGGCGGATCTCTTCGCCGGCACGACGCGTGTCGGGCAGGCGCTGCGCGCGGCCGGGATCGAGGTGGTGTCCAACGACACGGCCGCGTACTCCGAGACCTTCGGGCTGGCCTACATCGCCGCCAGGCCCGATATCGACCGGCTCCGCGTCCTCCGGCTCCTGCGCCGCCTCCAGACGCTCCCGCCCGTCGACGGCTACGTCACCGAGACGTTCAGCCGCCGGTCGCGCTACTTCCGGCCCGAGAACGGGATGCGGATCGACGCCGCCCGCGACGAGATCGACCGCCTCGACCTCGATCCGGTCACGCGCGCCATCCTGCTCACGAGCCTCGTCGAGGCCGCCGACCGCGTCGACTCGACCGTCGGCGTGCAGATGGCCTATCTGAAGCAGTGGGCGCCGCGAGCGGCCAACGTGCTCGAGCTGCGCGAGCCGGCGGCCATCGACGGCCCGCCGGGCCGCGTCGAGCGCGCCGACGCGAACGACCTCGCCGGCGAGCTCGAGGGCATCGACCTCGCGTACATCGACCCGCCGTACAACCAGCACTCCTACCTCGGCAACTACCACGTGTGGGAAACGCTCGTCCGGTGGGACGCGCCCGACCACTACGGCATCGCGTGCAAGCGGGTCGACTGCCGGACGCGCAAGAGCCCCTACAACCTGCGCCGGCAGGCCCTTGCGGCCCTGACCGACCTGATCGAGCGCACCCGGGCACCGTGGCTCCTCGTCTCGTTCTCGAACGAGGGCTTCCACCGGCCCGACGAGATCGAGGCGCTGCTCGCACAGCGCGGCCACGTCGGCGCGGTCGCCGTCCCGAGGCCCCGCTACGTCGGCGCCCGGATCGGCATCCACGACCCCTCCGGCCGCAAGGTCGGGGCCGTGTCGCACCTCTCGAACACGGAGCATCTGTTCGTGTGCGGCCCCGACCGAAATCGGCTCGATCGCGCCCTCCTGTCGATTTCGCGCGCGCTCGTTCGTCATGATGAAGCTGGCGGGAATTCGCCCGCCGGCCGAGGACCGGAGGGACGACATGCCGCAGTACATGCTTCTCATCTATGACGAGGAGGCGCAGCGGGCGAGCGCCAGCGAGGCAGACATGGCGGGCCTCATGCAGGAGTACTACGCGTACACCGACAGCCTGACCCAGCGCGGGGCCATGAAGGAGGGCGCAGCCCTCGACCCGATCTCGACCGCCCGGACGGTGCGTGTGCGCGACGGCCAGGCGCTCATCGTCGACGGGCCGTTCGCCGAGACCAAGGAGCAGCTCGGCGGGTTCTACCTGGTCGAGTGCGAGACCATCGACCAGGCGATCGAGGCCGCCAAGATGTGCCCCGGCGCGAAGTACGGGTCGGTCGAGGTGCGGCCCGTCATGCAGATCCCGGCGAGGGTCTGACCCGGCGCGAGTTTGCTTGGCCGCTCGCCGGGCCTCGGCCTCGTACGGATTCCGCGCATAGCCGCGCAGGAGGTACGAGAGAGGCATGGCGAGCGGCCGGTGCTGCATCTGCCAGACGTGGCACAGCCCGTGGGTGACGAGGTCGTCCTGCTCGTCGCCCACCACCGGCCGCCGCAGGAAGATCGCGAGGTGGGTGGCGTAGCCGTCGAAGCTCGAGAACCACGGAAGCCGGAAGAGAAGCGGCGCCGCGACCAGGCGGACATGCGCCATCCGAACGGGGCGCGGGTAGAAGTCGAGCGTGTCGAGCCTCGCCCCGGCCGGCGCGGGAATACCGAAAGCCCGCCTGAACACGGCTACTGGACCCGGGAACCGGACGCACCCACCGCCTGTCTCACCATCGACCACGATGGAGGTTTCGATGAGCGCGATGCGACGGTTCGTATGGGTGCCGGCGGCGATGATCG